>CALZIH010000205.1 GCA_945787305.1 uncultured Desulfobulbaceae bacterium
ACGGTCTCCGGCGCGCCCAAGGTGCGCGCCATGGAGATCATTGACGAGCTGGAGCCGGAGCGGCGCGGCATCTATGCCGGAGCGGTCGGCTATTTCGGCTTCTCCGGAAACATGGATTTCTGTATAACAATCCGTACGTTTATCCTGCGCCAGGAAGAACCAGCGGGAAAAATAGACCTGTATATTCAAGCCGGTGCCGGAATAGTTGCTGATTCGGATCCACAGAAGGAATATGAGGAAACATTAAACAAAGCACAGGGACTCCGCCGCGCAGTAGAACTTGCGGAACGTGGGTTTTAAACTGGCCGGTTTCTCTCAAGGAGCTTTCTGGCTGGAGAAAGATGTCGGTGTCGAAAAAAGCCTTGCCACTGACGGCGACGAGAATAGTACTCGTTATTTTTTCGCCTTTGGCAAAAGACGTATTTGACTTGTTACGAGGTCATCAAAGTTATGTTGGTTATTATAGATAATTACGATTCGTTTACCTTTAATATCGTCCAGACGCTTGCTACTGCACCGCCGACAGCGGCGGATGGCTGGCAGCCGCCTGAAATTAAGGTGTTTCGCAATGATAAGATAACGGTTTCTGAAATAGCAGCGTTGCAACCCGATCGACTGCTTATTTCCCCGGGTCCCTGTACCCCTTCTGAGGCCGGTATCTCTACCGAGGCAATAACCTATTTCAGCGGCAAAATTCCCGTTCTTGGTGTATGCCTTGGGCACCAAGCCGTTGGCGAGGCCTTTGGTGGAAAGGTTATGAGGGCCGGCCGAGTAATGCATGGCAAGACCAGCCCTATTCATCACGATGAAAAAGGTGTTTTTTCCGACATGGTCAATCCCTTTCCCGGGATGCGCTATCATTCCCTGATTGTTGAAGAGAGCAGTCTTCCCGATTGCCTTGAAGCCACTGCCCATACCGATCAAGGGGAACTGATGGGGGTTCGTCACAAGACCCTTGCCGTAGAAGGGGTACAGTTTCATCCGGAGTCGATTATGACCGATGTCGGCATTACCCTGCTGCATAACTTTCTTCGAGATGATTATCCGCAGTTATTACGGTAATAAATTGTTACAACCCAAGATATTCGTAAACGTTGAACCCCAAAATTAGGCTGTACAAGGTGGATGCATGATTAAGGAAGCTATTGGCAACGTCGTTGTCGGCAATGATCTCGCTGAAGAGGAGATGGTTGCCGTTATGAATGAAATTATGTCCGGAGAAGCCACGCCTGCACAGATTGGATCATTTATTACTGCTCTGCGTATGAAAGGTGAGACCATTGACGAGATCGTTGGTGCGGTCAAGGTGATGCGAGAAAAAGCAACCTTTGTAGACAGCGGAGTCAATACGGCGGCCGGAGATATCCTGATGGATATTGTCGGTACCGGTGGCGACGGGTCCGGAACCTTTAATGTGTCGACAACAACAGCGTTTGTCATTGCCGGAGCCGGAATCCCTGTCGCCAAACACGGCAATCGTGCCATTTCTTCCAGTTGCGGCAGTGCCGATGTCCTGGAAGAGCTTTGCGTTGATCTCTCCATGCCGGCTGAACGTGTGGCTGTCTGTGTACAGCAGGTCGGGATTGGTTTTCTGTTTGCTCCTCTATTGCATGGGGCAATGAAACATGCCATTGGCCCGCGCCGGGAAATCGGCATACGGACAATCTTTAATATCCTTGGCCCCATGACCAATCCGGCAGGCGCAAATGTGCAGCTTACCGGCGTCTTTGACAAGGGGTTGACCAAGGTCCTGGCCGAAGTTCTGGCCCGTCTCGGTATGCAGCGCACCCTGGTGGTTTGGGGCGAAGGAAACATGGATGAGATGACGGTTACCGGAACCTCCCATGTCGCAGAGGCGCATGACGGCGTTGTTAAAACCTGGACCGTGGAGCCGGAGGCGGTTGGGCTTGCCCGTGCCGATATCAGCGACATCGATGGCGGTGCAAATGTCGCTGAAGCGGCAGCCCTCGTTCGCTCTGTACTTTCCGGGGAGCCGGGTGCCCGTCTTGATATGGTGCTGTTAAACAGCGGCGCTGCCTTGATGGCGGCAGGACGTGTCGGCGAGCTCAAAGAAGGGGTCGAGATGGCCAGAGAGATAATAGCTTCGGGCAAGGCGCTGGCCAAACTCGAGGAACTGGTCGCTTTTTGCCGGGCTGCCTGATCGCTGAGGTGCGCTTACCATGATTCTCGACACAATTGTTGCCCGCAAACGCGAAGAAGTCGCTGCCTTGAAGAAAAACGGCGTCAGGCCTCCATCTGAAGCTGTTGCGCCGCCTCGCGGGTTTATGGCCGCATTGACCGGAGCACCCGGTGTCCTCCAAAGGGGTTATCCAACCTGACTTTGACCCGGCCCGGATTGCCGCTCAATATCAGGAAGGCGGCGCCCACGCGATGTCGGTGTTGACCGATGTCGATTTTTTTCAAGGGCATCTTGATTACCTTTCCCTGGTCCGCAAGACCGTTGATCTTCCTGTTCTGCGAAAAGAATTCATCATAGATCCTCTGCAGATAGAGGAGGCCCATCTCTTTGGCGCCGATGCGGTTTTGTTGATTGCCGCTATTCTTGATACCTCTCAACTGCGTGACTTTCGTCAACAGGCGGAAGAATATGGCATGGATGTGCTTGTTGAAGTACATGATGAAGGTGAGGTGGAATCGGCCCTGGAAGCCGAAAGTCGTCTGATCGGCGTTAACAATCGAAATTTAAAGACCTTTGCCGTTGATCTGGAGACCACCTTTCGGTTGCAGAAGGAAATCCCAGCAGACATCCCTCTGGTCAGTGAATCGGGGATCAGCACGGTGGAAGATATGCAAAAACTGCTTGAGCGAGGGGTGACAGCCGCTTTGATCGGTGAGAGTCTTATGCGAAGTAGTGAACGGGGAACGTTGTTACACGATTTTCTACATATCAGTTGAGATGAATCGAATACGAATAAAAATGTGTGGGGTAACCAGGCTCGCTGATGCTCTGGTTGCCGTTGAGGCGGGTGTTGACGCCCTGGGCTTTATCTTTCATGCCGCAAGTCCTCGCAACATTGCCCCTGAAGAGGCAAAGCTGATCATTGAAGAGCTGCCGCCTTTTATCGACTCCGTTGGCGTATTTGTTGACAAGAAACGTAGGGAAGTCGAAGAGATCATTCAGTACTGCCGTCTGAACTATGCCCAGCTCCATGGTGAGGAGAGCCCCAAATACTGCGAACGGCTTGTTCGTTTTGCAGCGCCCTGTCAGGTGCTGAAGGCGTTCAAGGTCCATCCCGAACTTACCGCCGAAGATATTGAGCCCTATAATGACCATGTCAAAGGGTACCTGCTGGATACCTTTCATAAGCAGATGGCCGGTGGTACCGGAGAAACCTTTGACTGGAGCCTGGTTGAAAAATTACGCCTGCAAAGGCCCCTGTTACTGGCCGGTGGACTGGACTCGGATAATGTTATTGATGCGTTGTCATCCGTCCATCCCTATGCAGTGGACGTCAACTCGGGCCTTGAACAGGAACCCGGCGTCAAAGACCATGCGTTGATCTATCGCTTTGTCGGCCAGGTTCGAGCATTTGAGCGCGGGGAAAAGATAAAAAAATAAGCTACCTTGCTATGATCAGGGCGTAGGGGAAACCGCTTTTTTCCAAGTGCTTTTCGTCGCGTTTTGCCCTGTCCAGGCTTGTACCGCTAAAGACCATAACCCGGTATAGCGATATCCCGGCCGCCGGGAACTGCTGGATGATTACATCCCGGCCCAAATCGGCAAAACGTTGCGCCAGTTTCCTGGCTCTATCCTTACGCTCAAATGCACCCACCTGTATATAAAATTTACCGGTATCAAAGTCCTGCTTTTTGAGCTGCACCGGTGTTGAGGGCGATGCCGGTTCTTGCACGGCTTCGCCGAGAGCAGCGATCTTTACCTTGGCTGTGCCCGGCCCTATGAGTCCTATTTTATCGGCAGCGGTATAACTTAAATCAATGATTCGTCCCTTAACAAACGGGCCACGGTCATTGACCCGGACAACCGTACTCTTGCCGTTCTCCCTGTTTTTTACCAACAGCATGGTGCCCATCGGCAGGGTCTTGTGAGCGGCCGTCATGCCATACATGTCGTATCGTTCGCCGTTTGATGTCTTACGGCCATGGAATTTTCTCCCGTACCAGGAAGCAATGCCATCCTCTTCAAAGCCCTGAGCCGACGGAATCGGATAATATCGCTTGCCGTTTATGACGTAGGGCCGCTGGGTAGCAGGGCCGGGTCGCTTTACTTCGTGTCTGCCCGGCGTGATATGCGGTGGGCCGCAGCTTGCGGTACAAAGAAGCAGGAGTATACAAAGGCGGCCAAGCCACCTAGCTGGAGTGTTCATGGGCTGGTGGACGCAGGTGTGGTTTCTGGTAACAGGTGGGAGAAACGGCGGAGATAAAAAAGACCGGCCGGCCCGGTGGTATGCGGTGTGTAAGGGAGCAGGCCGTCGCCGTTGCCTTTGAGGTTGTCAAAGAGTACCTCTTCGTCTTCATCAATGGCTGAAAGGTGGAGATCAAGTATGGGGCGAAAGACCTTGATGATGCCATCAATATCTCTTCTGATGATCATGTCTTCCCACCGGCGTTGAGTGTATCCCTTATACCAGATACCGGGTCGAACCTGACCGCTGATGCCATCGGCCATGACAGGGTCGATTTCATCTTCATCACTGTAGAGGTTATGTTCGAGCACATGTTCTACCCAGGAGCTGGATTGGACGGTCAACCGTTCCATCGGATCATAATCATCACTCTCGCTGCGGAGCAGATGGGTGCTGGAATCGTTAAAGGCCCACTGACCATGGCAGACCTGGCAGGCAACTTCTTTTCCATACTTTTCATGGGCCGGATGTTGCATGGCGGAAACGGTATGTTCGCCCCCCGATTTGTCGGTCAAAACAAGGGTGCCTTCCCTAACCTCGAGGTTTGCCAGCGGCGGCTTTGCATCGCCCGGCTGCCACTGGTGACAGGTAGAGCAGCTGAGCCGTTCGGCACCTGTTTTTAAACTGGTGCCGCTGTGACAGTCAATACAGATCAACCCTTTTTGCTGGTGGATATCGGGAACAAGGTCGTGCAGTTCAACCCCGTAAGGACGAAGGAAAGGTTCGGTGGTCACATAGGGCGTCCGGTATTCCCAGTTAAAGTCATGCTCATACTGGCCGTAATAATCGGCTCCGACATGATTGGCATAGTGACAACTGATACATTGCCAGTCGCCGGGGGCTTGTAAAAAGGTATGACCTTGCAGGGAGCCGCCGGTGAATTGCAGGTGACAGGCCGCGCATCCTTTTCCCCTGCTGATATACGGGTAGTCGTCCCCTGAGGAATAGACATGGCAACGCAGGCAACGACGTCTGAGCATGTCATCAACCAGGGCGAATGCGCTATCATCGTTATCGGTCGGGATTTGGGTCAGGGATTGCAGCGCTGTTTCCGCACCAAAATGCTTGCGGGTCAGGTTGACTTCGTTTTTCAATGTGAAGTGTACCGAGTCCGTACAGTTCTGTACCTGTTGCGGGTGGCATGTGCCGCAGGTTTCGGCCATGTTTTCAGGAGCGGCAGGTGCTGCTATGAAGTCCTGATGGGCACTCAGTTTATCCGCTGCCAGATTGTTGCCCCTGTGACACTGGGTGCAGGGGAGGGTATGCGACTGGTCCAGGACGATATCGGTATGGCAGTTGATACAGCCGGGTTGTCTGGCCGTTACAGGTGATGGATTGTCATCGCTTGCAGCAGGAACCGATACCTGCTGAGCTTGTTCGTCCTTGCAGCCCCAGAGCAGGATGGCTGCCGACAGGAGTATGAGAAAATATTTGTAGCGCATCATCTTGACACTGTAGCATAAAACTGCTACATCAATAAACCTCAAATTCTTCTTCTTTTCCCATTCGTTGGCAGCCTCGGAGTTCTGCTCGACCCGGTAATCAGGGATGGGCTTGCTGACGGTTAGGAGGATGACTGTACAGCGTATTGAAAAGACGAATCATGATGCCCGGCTATAGCCGCATCATGTAGGCCTGCGGGGCCACCTTAGCTCAGTTGGTAGAGCACCTCATTCGTAATGAGGGAGTCGCCGGTTCAAGTCCGGCAGGTGGCTCCAATACTATTAGTAATATGTCATGCAGGTTGGTCTCTCTTGTTGTTTGGTCCTCTACGGGGCCTCTGTTCTTGCCTTGTTTTTTTAAATTCTCACTGTTACAGCTGGAAAGTTTCTTTTTTGTTGCTGATCACCATCAAGGCTCAGCTTGGAAGTAGAATTGTCTATGCCGCCTTATAAGATGGGGCCTGGGTATCACCGTTAACAATCAAGCCGTGTTTCTCAAGGGCGTCAATGACAGCGTGGAGAACCTTGTAGACCTGATGACCAGATTAACAAGGATCGGTGTGAACCCTTACTACCTGTATCAATGCATGCCCGTTTCGCGTGTTCGTCATCACTTTCAGGTACCCTTGAAACGCGGTGTGGATATTGTGGCCGAAGCCAAGTCCCATCTGGACGGATACGCCAAGCGTTTCAAGTTCATCATGGGGCATGACATCGGTAAAATTGAGATCTGCGGACGAAAAGATGATCTCCTGGTAATGAGCCAAATCCACTATCGACCGGAGTACCCTGAAGAAGCATCCCGTATTCTAATGGGCCGCCTGACAGAAAACGCTGGCTGGCTCGAAGACCTTGACTTGGTCCAATAATAGAGTTTTTATACACACAGAGGTAGTGCCAGCCCAACAATCAATCAAGCACGACGCATAAACTTGCGCTTCGCCAAATCGGCTTCGGCTATCTCATACAACCCGAACTTATTGTTAACCCCGGCCAGGCGCGCGTCTTAGCTTTGCTTAATCAATAAAAGACGAGGATGGGATGATGAAGGTACTTATTTTCGGTTCAACCGGCGGCACAGGACGAGAGCTGGTAAAGCAGGCTCTCGAGCAGGGCCATAGCGTCACCGCCTATGCCCGCGATCCGGCCAAGGTCGACGACATCAACCATTCGAACGTACAAGCCGTTCGGGGCGACGTTCTAGATGCAAACACTGTAGAAAGCGCTGTAACAGGGCAGGAAGCAGTACTGTCAACCATTGGCGCAGGCGCTGAGCGCACAACCCTGCGGGAAGAGGGAACGCGGAACATCGTTGAGGCCATGCAGAACATAGGCGTGCAACGTCTGATTTGTCAATCTTCTCTTGGCGTGGGCGATAGTCGCGCCAATCTCTCGTTCTTTACGAAATACATCATTGTTTCCATTTTCCTGCGGCATGCTTTTGCAGATCATGAACGTCAGGAGGCCATCGTCAAACGAAGTACGTTGGATTGGACCATCGTTCGCCCTCCACATCTCAAGGATGGTCCGCGAACCCAAGTATACCGGCACGGCTTTTCCATTACAGATAGACAAATCAAAGGGGAAGTTTCACGTGCCGATGTTGCTGATTTCATGCTGAAGCAACTGTCTGATGACACCTATCTGCGTCAGACACCTGGTATCTCGTACTAATGCAGAGGTGTCCTCCCTCCGAAGAAAATGGATAGAACCAGGTCCTGAACCATAAGAATGTTATAATGCAAGACCTGATCCCTGGTCTTTGTTGGTGCCGACATAAAAAAGGA
>CALZIH010000206.1 GCA_945787305.1 uncultured Desulfobulbaceae bacterium
GAGATGACGAGTATGCCTTCGATCTACAACATTGAGAACGACCCCCGCGAACAGGACAACCTGATTGCATCAAAAGCCTGGGTGTTCAGGCCCTATATGCAGGCGATCGGGCAGTACTACAAATCGCTGGAAAAATATCCCAATCCGCAGGGAGTTTCTCTTACCAAGTTCGGTAAATAAATTCATGAAGGAGAGAATGAAAATGAAAACGAACGCTCTCACCAATCTTGTCATGGCAGGATTGGTAACTATCAGTATGGCCGCACCGCTGCAAGCTGAGTCCGAGGCAGAATCGAGGAACCTGTTCAAGACCGCTGGTCCGAAACAGACTGCAAAGGATTTCAAACCGGCACCGGACAAGATCAAAACCAATTTCGGTACGTTAAAGTTTGATCTTGAAGCTTTTCCTACTGAAGAAACAACTCAAAAGATTTACGATGAGATGGATTTACAACGCGCGACACAGGCCTATATGGATTTCTATCCAGCGCTTTCTGTGTATGCCATTGTGAAGTCGCAGATTCGTGATTTTAAATTCAAGACCTCATCCGATATCGCGGTGGCGGCCGGGCCCGGCTGGAAGCCCAGCGAACCATTTCTGACGGGCAATAACAGCACGGTATACGCTATCGCTTCACTTGATTTAAAAGTCGACGGTCCCACCGTGGTTGATATCCCACCAGGCATGTATGGCACGGCCAATGATGGTTTGTTCAAATTCATGGTCGATTTCGGCTTCGTCGGACCCGACAAAGGCAAGGGCGGCAAGTACCTGTTTGTGCCGCCAGGTTATAAAGGTAAGGCCCCCAAAGGTCATTTCGTGATCAACTCACCGAGCTATCGCATTTGGGTGATGATGCGAGGTTTTGGCGAAGTCGGCTTTGGTGACAAGGCAGTGAACTGGTTTAAACAACATTTGAAAGTGTACCCGCTGGCTACTGGACCAAGACAGGCAAATTACGCCAACACCACCGGCATGGGTATTAACCCACTGCCGGCTGAAGATGGTTCTGTGTTTGAAATGTTGAATGAAATTGTTCAATACGAACCAGCTGAGTTGTTTGGTGCGGAGCAGTTGGGTCGTCTGGCCACGCTCGGTATTACCAAAGGAAAGCCATTTAATCCTGATAAACGTATGCAGAAGATTCTGGATCAGGGAGCGAAGCAGGGCGTGGCAATGTCGCGAGCGATTGTGTATGCCTCACGTGATCCTGACATCAAGTACTGGCCAAACCGCCACTGGGAAAAAATGTTCCTGCACAACACCACTTTTGAACGCAATGGTGTAAATGACATTGATGCCAGGACGCTTTGGCATTACCAGGCTATCGTGGTTTCACCTAACCTGTTGTCAACGACTCCGGGTCAGGGTACTGCCTACTTGACGGCATTCCGAGATAACAAGGGTGCTTATCTGGATGGTGGTGAAAACTATCGCCTACGTGTGCCTGAAAATCCACCGGTGAAACGTTTTTGGGCAGTCACGGCATACGATCCTACCACTCGAGGATTGTTAGACGCCGGCGGTAATACTAATAATTCAATCGGTAGTATGGACAAGCCTGTGGTTAATGCCGATGGATCAGTTGATATCTTCTTTGGTCCAACAGAAGCACCGAAAGGTAAAGAGAAAAACTGGGTCCGGACGAATGCCGAAAAAGGTTTTTTTGTGGTGTTCCGTTTCTACGGTCCGCTCGAGGGCTATATCGAAAAGACATGGGTACTTAATGACTTCGAGCTAGTGAAGTAGGGCAGAGGGAAAATTCTGCGAGGGCGGATGAAACACCGCCCGCTCTTTGCAGAATACAAAACAAGGCGAAGGAAAATGAAATCAAAAACATTAACCGGCCTGATGGGCGTCAGCCTCTGCGTGCTTGCCGGCATGTCCGCCGCGCAGGACATCAACCCTTACCACACAAACAAGCAAATCGCCGAGCAGGCCTATCCCAAGAAGCAGCCGTACTCGCCCTGGGTCGACATCAGCGACGCTGGCGACACCCTGAAAACATTGGAGTACACCGATCCTACGCTGCATTATGATCCCTTGCTTAAAACCAGCGCACAGGCCTATGCCGACGGGCTTGCGTTGACTGATCCAAGAGTTTCGCCCCTGTATGCAAACTTCTCCAAGGGTTTCTCGCCGACGCTGATTACGGAAGGCACCAAATGCATTTTCCTAAGCACCAGCGTACGCCTGTTCCAGGTGCTGGAATCGGCCGGGCAGGATGCCAAGCTGGATGTCTACGAAGGCATGTGGCACGTCTTTCAGACGTCCCCTGTGCCGGAAACCGAAGTGTCATTGAAGAAAATCGCAGCATTTCTTTATCAGCACTTTAAGTAACTCAAATTTTTCTGAGGGCATCAGATGAGAGCAGGTAAATCTATTAGTATTTTGCTAAGCGCACTGATACGGACTTTCTTATTTAGCAGTCACATACATGCACAAACCGATATTGCTGTTGCAGAGAAGAAATTCCCCGAAAGAAAAACCTTTACCTTGCCAACCTAATTAGAGGATGCGGCAAAGATACTGGAGGAAGCTGGTATCGACATCGTTCCAAATCTGGGCCGTTGACTCAGCCCCCCCTCATATTCCCCTCGTTTCTCCCTCGCATGAGGGGATGCCTGAATTGTTGAATAGATCGACACTGTAAGAGGCCAAGAATCAGATTGGATTAAAACCTGCGAGACAAAGACAAGCTGTAATGCGTTGTGTTGTCATGTGATCTTGGGCGTGCGCCTACACAGAAAATATGAAGCGATGAAGAGGAGCATGGAAACGAAAAATCGACTCGCGTTGGTTAAAGTGAAGGAGATGACGCTATGACGACGCCGAGTAGCAATGGTGATATCGAATTCGGGGGGCCTGCTACCTACAACATTGTCGTCCAGGGTAGCCTCGGCCCTGAGTGGGGCGAACGATTGGCCGACATGGTCATCGCCACCATTAGCTATGAAGGCAAGGCGTCTAAGACAACCCTGCGCGGACCTATACGGGACCAGGCCGAGTTGAACGGCGTGCTCGAAACCCTGTATGGAATGCACCTGCCGATTCTCAAGGTGGAGAAAGTCGACGACGAGCCATGAACATCCCACTAACTTTTTGAAACCATCAATAAGCCTCGGAACCATGGAATAAGGAGACTGAAATGAAATCAAAAAAATTAATCAGCCTTGCCGTTGCCGTGGTAATGGCAGCCAGTGTTATGTCAGCTAATGCTGCACAACCGCCAAAGATGAAAATGACCACCGACATTCCGGCATCGGTAACTATTCCGGACAAGGTCAAAACTCGTCTTGGCACCCTGCGTTTTAAAGATGGTTTTCCGGCTCAGGAAACTGCCGACAGGATTTACGATCAACTGGATTTCCAGCGTGGGGTAGAGTCAGTGCTTCTGACCACGGGTGGCGCATCGCTTCAGGGTTTTCGTAATGGCATACGCCAGTGGGGGCCAGATAACGAAACCGCGATAATCTGGGAAGAACGCATGGACTCAAAAGTCCTGCTGCTGACACCAAACACCACGGTCGTTTATGTATTCCAATGGCTCGACACCAAAGACGGTCCGCTAGTAATTGAAACTCCGCCTAATGTACTCGGCATTATCGATGACCACTGGTTCAAATATGTCACAGATTTTGGCAACGCAGGGCCAGACATGGGCAAAGGCGGCAAGTATCTTTTACTGCCGCCAGGGTATGAGGGCAAGATCCCAGCTGGTTACCATGTCGCGCGCTCTAAAACCTATGGCAACTGGATGGTCATGCGTGGCTTCCTGGTTGACGGCGATCCCAAACCTGCGGTGAAGAGCATTAAGCAACATTACAAGGTTTATCCCTTAGATGCGAAGAGTCCGAAGCCGGTGAATTTTGTGGATGTTTCCATGAAGGCGTTTAATACCAACCATCCTTCCGACTTTACCTTTTTTGAAGAAATCAACTCGATCGTTCAGGAAGAACCTAATTCAGCGCAAAGTTCAGAGATCCTGGGTCTGTTGGCGTCGATTGGAATTGAGAAGGGCAAACCCTTTAAACCCGATGCACGTATGAAGAAAACGCTCACTGAGGCTGCCTTGGTGGGTAATGCTGCATCGCGTGTAATTGAATATCGAAATCGTGATAAGAGCTTCACGGCTTACCCGGATCGCAAGACTTGGCAGACCGGTTTCCCCGGAGGCAGTTACGAGTTTCTGAGTGATGGCGTACGCCTGATCGATCAACGCGTGGGCTTCCATTTCTACGCGACAGGCATTACACCAAAAATGGTTAAGCCTCCGGTGGGTAAAGGTTCACAGTACATGAAAGGCATGCTGGATTCGAAAAGCCAGCCGCTGGATGGTAGCAAAAGTTACCGCCTGCATGTGCCACCTAACGTACCTGCGAATCAGTTCTGGGCAGTTACCGTCTATGACGTGCAGACACGCTCTATGCTGCAGACCGATCAACGCTTCCCAGAGGTTACCAGTGCCGATGCCGGTATCGAACAGAATCCAGACGGTTCATATGATTTGTACTTTGGCCCCACGGCGCCAGAAGGCAAAGAAAATAACTGGCTGCAAACCATACCTGGCAAAGGGTGGCACGTGTTATGGCGAATTTATGGTCCGGAGCAGGCCTGGTTTGACAAGACCTGGCGACCTGGTGATATCGAGCAGGTGAAGTAAATCACCATTCTTGAATAAACGGTGAGGTGGGTGAAAAACGGCCTCACCAAAAACATGCAGGAGGCAGGGAAATGAATGCAAAAATACTAACTAGACTTGCGGTTTCAGTGGTTATGGCAGCTATTGTGACTGCGCCGGCCCAGGCACTTCAGGATCAGGGCTTTTTCGAGCAGGCGGGCAGTGAAACCAAATATACGCCAGGGGACTTTAAACCGGCGCCCGATAAGATTCATACCCGTTACGGGACGCTTAAATTTCCTGGCGGTTACCCGACCGAGGATACGTTACAGAAAGTTTATGACGAACTGGACACGCAACGCGCCACCCAACTTTATCTTGACATGTATCCTGCACTGTCTGCACACGGCCTGATGAAGGGCTGGGTGAGGGACCTGGGCATGCGTGACAGCTCGGACATCCTGGTGACCGCGAATAGGTTGGACTCCACGCCACTGATTCTGACCGGCAATACCGAAAGCCTGTACTCTTTTTTCGTGCTTGATCTGAAGGCTGACGGGCCGACTGTCGTCGAGGTGCCACCCGGTGTGATGGGGCCCATCGACGATCATAATTTCCTGTTTTTAGCCGATGTCGGCCCGACCGGCCAGGACAAGGGCAAGGGTGGTAAGTACCTGATTCTGCCTCCGGGTTATAAAGGTGATGTGCCGAAGGGTTACTTTGTCGTGCGCTCACCGACCAATATGGCTTTCTCGTTTCTTCGGGCGAATGCCGACGTAGTGGGTTACGGTGAAAAGGTGCTGAAGTTCTATCGTGAGAACGCCAAGGTGTATCCGCTGAAGGACGGTCCACGCGAACCACGCGTCAAGAATGTCACTGGTGTGCCATTCGAC
>CALZIH010000207.1 GCA_945787305.1 uncultured Desulfobulbaceae bacterium
TGAAGTAAGGTCGCCTACTCGCCGGAGCGAAAAACGCAGGAAGAAAGTTATGGACGAGCAACTGCATCTTTCAGAAAAAGAGTTTTCACTCTTTTGTGATATTGCCACCTCTTTTCACACTATTCGCGATATGGATGAGATGCTTCGTGACATTTTTCGAAAGATTACATCTATTTTTGATATAGAGGGTGCATCAATAGCTTTGCATGATCCGGAGAACAAGGAGTTCTATTTTATTCAGACGGTTGAGGAGGTTGATGGGCAAAAGCAACTCAGAACAAAGAGTTTGCGTTTTGCAGATCATCAGGGCATTGCCGGCTGGGTCATGGAAAAAAATCGGACGGCAGTAATCGATGATGTGTCTGTGGATGGCCGGTTTTTTAATGGTATTGATGCGAAAGAGGATTTTTTGACAAAGTCGATGATCTGCGTGCCGCTTCGCACCAGGAAAGGTTTTCAGGGCGTATTGTATGCACTGAATAAGAAGAATGGAACCTTTACAGAGCGGGAAAAAAAGATTTTGGAGGTTCTTTCCGGTACCATTGCGGTCTCCCTTGAAAATGCTCGATTGTATGGTGAGTTGAAAGATCATGTCCATTCGCTTGAACGTGAAAAGAGGCGCCTTGAAGATCAGGTACGATCCGGCTCAGGTTTTAATGAGATTATCGGCACCAGCCGGGCGATGCGACGTATGTTTGATCTTCTCGAAAAAGTAATAGACACGCCGACAACGGTTTTAATCCAGGGAGAAACAGGAACAGGAAAAGAGTTGATTGCCAAGGTGATCCACTATAACGGTCCTTTGAAGGATAAAGCTTTTGTCGCTGAAAATTGCGGCGCTCTCCCGGATAATCTTTTGGAAAGTGAGCTGTTTGGTCATGTAAAAGGAGCCTTTACCGGTGCAATATCCAACAAGAAAGGCTTGTTTGAAATGGCTGATGGTGGAACGATTTTTTTGGATGAAGTGGGTGAAATGTCGTTGCACATGCAAGTCAAGCTGCTCCGGGTGTTACAGGAGGGGCAGTTTCGGCCGGTCGGCAGCACCCAGACCCGGCAGGTCGATGTCAGGCTCATTGCCTCGACCAATAGGGATCTTACGCAAGAGGTAAAAAATGGAAATTTTCGGGAAGATCTTTTTTACAGAATAAATGTTTTTCAGATTACGCCTCCCCCTTTGCGAGAAAGAAAAGAGGATATTCTCAAGTTGGCGAGCCATTTTTTGGAAAAATATGCCAAGAAAATTGGCAGACCGTGTCCACAAATTGCTCCCTACACCCTGGATTTGTTGATGCGCTTTGACTGGCCGGGCAATGTCAGGGAACTGGAAAATGAAATGGAGCGAGCCTTGACCATGGCTGGAGGAGAGCAAATTCTGTCAGAAGAGTTTTTGTCCGATAAAATCAGAACGTTGGCTGACGATTTTGGCAAAGACGACTTTGAGAAAACATCCGGTCGACTGAAAGACGTGGTGCAAAAAGTTGAATGCCGAATGATTAAAGAGGCGCTGGAGGCCGCTGGAGGCAATAGGTCGCAGGCAGCCAAATCGTTGGGGCTTTCTCGGCAGGGGCTTCTCAACAAGGTTACAGCATACCGTATCCAGGTGTGATATTCTTTTCGGGGACCTCTCCATGAAAAGCCTCCTCCCCGCATTGGTTCTCGGATTTTTGGTCGCAGTCACCGGTCTGATTTTTTTCTTTTCGCCATATGGGCAGAAACTTGAAGAAGACATCGGGTTGGCCCTTCTGTTTAAGTTACGAGGTCCACGTCCTCCTCCTGAAGATATCGTTATTGTTAACCTTGATCAAATTTCATCGCAGAAACTGGGCTTGCCGGAAAACTTCAGTAAATGGCCGCGCACCGTTCATGCACGACTTGTTAACTTTTTGCAGGAACATGGGGCTGCGGTCATAGCCTTTGATGTCCATTTTGTAGAAAATAGAGACTTGGAAGGCGATAGAGCCTTTGCCGAAAGCATTCGACAGGCCGGCAATGTCGTTCTTTTTGAAAGAATTCAAAGAGAAAGCAGGGCTCTCTCCAGGGATGATCCCTCAGGGGGAACCCTGGAGATGGACAGGTTGATTCCACCTCTTCCTTTACTGGCTGATTCGGCCCTTGTCTTAGCACCCTTTCCTCTACCCAAGCTTCCTGTCCGGGTAAACCAATCCTGGATATTCAAAACCTCTGCCGGAGATCGACTAACCTTGCCTGCAGCTGTCTTACAGGTTCTCGGCATGCAGTATGTTGGCAGGCTACAACAAATGGTTGAAGCCGAGACTGATGTTGTCGGTTATTTTGTTTCGCCTGAGTCCGATGCGGTCTCTTCCGCACCCGAAATTCAAGAATTCGGGCAAAGAATGAGAGCCTTGTTCCTGCAGCAACCTGATCTTGCAGAGCGACTTCTCTCCAAACTAGCACCAGGTTCACCGCTGCTCTTTGCAACAGAGGAACGTGCGATACTTCGGGCTCTCGTACGCTTATATGCCGGTGCAAACAGTATCTATTTAAATTATTACGGTCCTCCGGCAACGCTGCTAACGTATTCCTACCATGAGCTTCTGTCAGAGGAATCAATGTCTGGCTTGCGTCGCTCCGATGTTGAATTGAAGAATAAAATTGTATTCGTGGGAGCTGCCAGAAATACCTGGTCCGGACAGAAAGACGGCTTTTATACCGTTTTTTCGCAACCTGACGGCTTGGATCTCAGTGGAGTCGAGCTTGCAGCCACAGCATTTGCAAATCTTTATGAAGGTATGCCGGTACAAGCGTTATCGCCGGCAATGAGTCTTTTTGTACTGGTTCTGGTCGGGTTGGGTGTGACGTTGTGTTGTTTGTATGCTTCTCCGGTTGTGGCTTTTTTTCTCTTGGCGGCATTTGCTCTCTGCTATCTCGCGGCCTCTCATGCATCTTTTTCTGCCCATGGAACCTGGCCGCCTTTGCTCATCCCTCTCGCCGTTCAGCCCTTTGCTGCTTTTCTCGTAGGCTTGTACCTGAAATACTATATTGCCGGCAAGGAACGGGAGAACATCCGAAAGGCGTTAAGTTTTTATCTGCCTGAGAAAGCAGTGAATGCCCTTGCAAAAGATCTTTCCTTTATCAAGGAAGGGGACCAGATGGTGTACAGCGTCTGTCTTATGACCGATGCCCGCAATTACACCATGCTTTCAGAGCGTTTGGATCCCCGAGACCTGAGCATCCTCATGAAAGAGTATTACAGACACCTCTTTGAGCCGGTCAACACCATGGGAGGGGTCGTCTCTGATGTGGTGGGTGACTCCATGCTTGCCCTCTGGCCGTCGACAAAGCCCGAATCGGCACTGCGAAAAAGTGGTTGTCAAGCGGCCCTGCATATTGCACAAGCAGTAGAGCGCTTTAACGGGCAACATCCACAATCGAGGCTTTCAACGGGCATAGGGATACATTTTGGCTATATGCTGATGGGGAATATGGGCGCGGGTAATCATTTTGAATATGCCCCTGTTGGCGATATCGTTAATACGGTCTCAAGGATTGAGGGGCTCAACAAGTATCTGGGCACCAGTATCCTGGCCACAGAAGAAGTGGTTGCTGGGCTTACCGATATCACAACAAGGAATCTTGGCGCTTTTGTTTTGGCGGGTAAATCAAATCCAATTACCGTTCACGAGTTGCTTGTTGCAAGTGAAAGTCTCCATGAAAAAAATAAAAAAGCGCTTTGTGAACTTTTTGCCACCGGCCTAACTTGTTACAGGGAGATGCGATGGGAGGATGCCATTGCTGTTTTCCTGCAATGCAGTGCCTTGAAAACCGATGATGGTCCCACGCTCTTTTATTTGAACCTCTGTCGACAATATCAGGCACATCCTCCTGGGCCGGGGTGGGACGGTGTTGTCTTCATCGATAAAAAATAGATTTTGTTGCCTACGATAGGGGTTTTACTCTTTCACTCGGTATTTTTCTTTTCTTCATGCCTTGTTTGACTCTGGTCTTTCCGCACTAGAACACTCCTCTTTAGCTGTGTCCACTTTCTGTACAATCTGCCCTGTTTTTCTGTACAACTTCTAGTCTTTTTTTTTGGTCATATCCCTTTTTTCGGGAGACGTTTCTATCTGTATTCTTATAGGTGTAACCCTGTAAACCCTTGCCAGGGCTAACTTCCAGCTTTGGCAGCTCATTTAGAATGCTCATAACGGCAGGTTGGCACTGTTCTTGGGTTAGTGAAAGAAAAGAACACCGGGAGACGCCTGTTTTGTTCGTTGCACTGGAGGTCGATCCGGAGATCGATGAACTTTAGAAAAAGAGGAGGGCTTGAAAATGTTCTATCATCCTGATTGGATTGTTCCCCTTTGGCTGACCCCTTTATTCATCATGTTTATCCTTCCCGTGCTGTTCATATCCTCAATACTTTTTCTTGAATCTCTCATAAAGATGAACAGGAAGGCTGAGATTGCTAAAGCAAGAATTTCCCGTGCTGTTGATCAGCCCGTAGGCCCATTCCAAACCTTTGACAAAAGGAAGCATCCACGAATGAAGGTGGACGGAGTCATTGCCCATATTTCTGACGGCAAGAGCTACTGTGAAGGGCTGGTAACTAATATTTCGCAACATGGAATCTGCCTGAACAACCACCCTGACCAGCTTGATCGAAAAGCCGGCAGATTAGGGGTTCTGCTTATTGGGCATGGCAGATATTTCCAGATGCAGGTGAAACCAAAATGGGAAGCAGGGGATGGTGGAGATGAAAAGGTTGGCGCTGCAATTGAAGATGTACACTGGAACTGGAACGAATTCAAAGAAAACATGGAACAGCTGCAACAGCACCCTCATGTACAGGCATAAACGAGCGTGATGCAACACTGGAAACAGGCACAATGCCAATGTACAGGGAGTTTGCACAATGAACGAAAGGGGGACAAAATGAAACGTTTAGAAAAGGTCGCTGTTGTATTTGCTGTGGTTCTGTTGCTTCCGTTATCTGCTTCTGGGACTTCGTGCTACAGTTTTATGAATAGTGGTAGTCGTGGCTATCAAGCTGATACATTAAAAAATGAAGGGCATGTAGATCGGCAGCGTTATCTGCAACTGATCTCCGGTGTTGTTCAGTATATTGGCTGGGCAACATCGGGGCCGAATACATCAAGCCGGACCGATGATCCTCTGTCGTATTACCTCAAGCAGCGGCCGAATAAGCGAAGAGCAGGGCTCAACCTAGGTTGGTTGTTCGATAGCGGAAAAGACTCTCAAGGATTGAGCGGTTGGTTTCCACGGAATAGCGCAAGTAGCAGGTTTTTTCGTACAGAGAGCTTCAGCAAATATTTTGTTGAAAAGGAAACGAAACCCAATGGTATGTCAAATAGCTCAATATGGCGTAAAGATGAGTATGGCACTGGGCTGAGCATAAACAAGGTTGCAGACACTGCAGATATTGGCCATCCCCTGGCTCCTTCCCAACCAGTACCTGAACCCGGGACAATGTTCTTGATGGGACTCGGCATGTTGGGTTTGGCCTGTTCTTGTCGATCTCGTCGGCAA
>CALZIH010000208.1 GCA_945787305.1 uncultured Desulfobulbaceae bacterium
AGACAGCCTGGAAAACCCCTACACCGCTTATAGTGATTATGTCTTATCCTTGGAATATTTGACTGAACTCCTGCTGCCGGCGGAACTCGCCGCAGATACATTTCTCGACCCTGCATCACCGATGGTCATGCCTCAAGGAAAGAAACGGCTGCATAGATTTGCAGAAGTCCTCGCCCGGATTGAAGAGCTGAGGGATACGGATCGGATGGATCTTGCCTATCAACTGGTGGACAAGGACCATGCTCTGTCATATCCGGAACTGTTCTTCGAAATGGTGAAGGTTCCGCCGGCTTCCAGCGACCTGATCGACTGCAGGGATGCCTTAATTATCGGACGCTGTCTGTTCCTTCTTGGTCATTACAATGAAGCTCTGGGCTATCTAAAAATTGCCTCTTTACGCCACCCATTTTACGCAGAAAACGAGTTGTGGTATCATATCGCCCTGACCAAAACACAAAATAAGCCCCCGAGCAGCCGTGCATTGCCATGGCGTGAGCCTAGCCTGCATCTCTACTACCAAACCATCACTGACATCGATAACGGCAAAAAGGAGGTCGCTTTAAAACGGCTTGAACAGGCCCTTACCAGAGACAGCCACAACAGTCTTGTTAATCACTTGATGACCAAATACTTCCAACGGCCTCTAAACGAAAACCATTTTTTCCCGGTTCAGGAGGGACTCTAATGGCACAGGAACGCCCATTGAACGGTTGGCTGCTGATAGTTAACACCTTATTCCTAGGACCGGTCTACCTCTGCCTCCACCTTTGGCCCGCACGGAAACGGTACGCTTTCACTAAATATATTGTTTGGTTACCGCTGCTGTTGCTGTTCATTTTTTCCTCTCTTGCTTTTACCCTCTCATACAATCCCTATCTTATCCGCTGGATCTATCTTTTCCTCCTGCTGGTCACTACAGGTTTAATTTTTGCCGGTTGCTGGACCATCGACTCAAAATCGATCGTCAGGAAACGTCGCCCTCGCAACCAAATGCAATTGTCCCGTGCCCTGGCATGGATGCTTTTCATTGGAGTACTTTTTTTAGGTCTGGCCAACTTGAGCAAAACAGCCTACTTCTGGCTCCTGGGAGAGCACATTACTGTCTACTTCTCAAAACAGAGGGATATTTTTTTCGTCTGGTTACCCATTGGCAGCCTTTACGGATTTATCTACGGACTTTTTGATTACAATACGTATATATACCGTGATGTGCGCTCACTTTTCAGATCCACTCTACTCTTGTTCCTCCAAATCGCACTCTTCAGCCTCCTTGCTCTGATCTTGACCACTTTTCCCCTGCAACGACTTGCCCCCGTTTCCTATTCGCCACAGTTACCCGACTTTATCTTTTATGGTCTACTGGTCATGGCCATACCGATTTTCATCATCTTTTTCATGAAAACGGCCTCGACCTCCGGCCTGATCAAGACACTGGTAGCCATGCCGGTCGCTATCCTCCTGGTGATGCTTCACTGCATCGTCCTGTCAGGTTACATGGTAACTACCAACCTGACCATTGCCTCCATTCTCGAAGACGGCCACAGGCTTGATAGTGCGAAGAAACTGTACGGCAAGTGTATTCCCTACATCAAACATGATAACCTGTTGGCAGCCCTGCACCATCGACAGGGAGTATTGAATGTCATGAACCAAGATTATGAAGGCGCTCTACAAGCTTTCAAAAAGGTCATCGCCGATTATTCCGACTACTATGAAGTGTACGATAAGGCAAGGCAATACATAGCCAGTCATGACAAAACCCCTGTCGACACAAACTCAAAGAGAAAGATCATTAACGTACGCCACCAGACCTTTGAACAGGCGGCATCCTGCTTTCCCAATTCATTATCCGTAATTCTCAACATTTATGAAGAACAGCCAATCAGTACCCGACACCTGAGCTATTCTATCAAGGAGGGTTTTGATCAAGGTACCTTTATCTGGAAGGCCGAGTCCTTTCTTGAGAAACATGGCTATCGCTTAATTACATCCTTCTGGCAAGACAAAGAGACCCTGACATCTTTGCTTGATGCCGGTTACCCCGTCCTGATCTATATTCCCGGCCATGTCTACACACTCTACGGGTATGACGCCAAGATGGAGATGTTTTTCACTTACGACACGGCCAAATCCAACCGTTGGAACGACAATCCATTTCATGACCTGCTCAAGACTTGGATGGACAGCAGTTTTTTAATGAGCGTGGTT
Source organism: uncultured Desulfobulbaceae bacterium (assembly GCA_945787305.1). Taxonomy (GTDB): domain Bacteria; phylum Desulfobacterota; class Desulfobulbia; order Desulfobulbales; family Desulfobulbaceae; genus DRLX01. The sequence goes on from CALZIH010000208.1 coordinate 2,209, forward strand.
GTCAAGGAAACCGAAGAAAGGGCATTTGCGGAGGCATTCCCCGAACTGACCCGCTACGCCTCGGCACATCAACTGTGGCAAAAAACTAAAATATCAAGATTTTATGAGAGTAAGGCCAGTTACTGGCATGACTTTGACCCTTACCAAATATCAGAGTCACTTGGCCTGGATCGGCTCAAGATAAACGATCCCAAGTTCCTCAACCTCGCCTATACCCCTCTTGCCTGGGATCAGATTATCTGGGAGAAAGACATGGTGCCCGCCTGGCAACGTCCCTGGTCCGTTCGCTGGGACATCTTTCAACAACATATCCTTTACCTGCTATCGCATAAACAAGTAGACCAGGCCCAAAACCTCATTCAACTGTATCGGCCCCACTTCAACAAAGAATATCAACCGGCCTATGCGCCGTTTTTTGAACTGGAACTCGCCGTTGCTATGTCGGCAGGAAACAATGAATTGCTGGATTCGCTCTCTGACAATTTAATCGGCATAAACGAAGACGATTGGTCGAGATCGTATTGGGGACACTACGTTAAAACATCTCGCATGATCGAAAAAGGAAATATAAAAGAGGCGCTCCAACTTATGCTGCCGGTTGTCCATCATACGAATCTGGATGCCGACGAAGATGACAGTGACCTGCAAGCGCTCCTGACGCTTTTCGATGCAACGGGTAAACGTTATCCGGAAATGTTGGACAACGAATCGAAGTCATTACTCCAGATTATCCGTATCCATCTCCGGGCCTTGAATGCTGAAAGGCACTAAACAGCTTCATCCTGAGAACCTTTTGTTATGACGGTGGAGAGTTGAGATGATTCTCTCGGAGTTTTCGCCTACCTGTTTTTTACGACAGGAGTTCAGGCGTAAGGCACTGAAACCCTTTGCCTTGATAAAAGACCCGATCAGTTGTAAGCAACAACATGACAACCGCAAGATGGCGTGAATGAAAAATTCCCTTAGAACAAATTTTAAGGATAGTGCGCACTAACCCAGTACTGAAATCAATTGCCTGAGGTCATCAATTACCAGGTCGGGTTGCAGGTCGCCAACACGAGAATCGTCCTCACGTAGACGAAGAGATCGTTTGTCGCCTGCAAAAAGCGCGGTCTTCCAGCCGACTGTTGCTGCCGGCCAGATATCCTTGAGCATGTCGTTGCCCACATAGAGTATCTCTGAAGGACTGACACCATCCTTGATCAACTGATCCGATAATTTGCAAAACAGATTGCGGGAAGGTTTACCCTCTCCTTCCTGATAAGAAAATAGACACAACTTGGGATCAAAGCCCAGCGAGAGCAACGATTGTTCGCACAAGGCTTCACAAAGCAGGGGCGTATAAAACTGGGCGTTTGAAAGAAGGCCTAAGGAGGCCCCCATTGCCTGCAAGCCAGCCAGAACCTCCACAAGGCCTGGCATGGGCCATACCGGGTTGGTCCGGCACTCATAAGATAGGGCTACCTGCTCAACATGTCTCAGCTCACGAGACGGAAAATCAAGGTGCCGCAACACCTCCTGCCAGATCTGAAGAATATCAATTTCCGGAAAGTCTACTCCCCGATCCTGCTTCTCCTGCCGAGCACGTTGAATGGCCCTGTGCAGTAGACGGGCCCCGGATGTTTTTACTGAAACCGCATCCCAACCACCATCTGTTACAGCTTGCCGAAAGGCTTGCTCATTCTCTTCGGCAGAATCCGGGCCGACATCACCTGCTGCTGAGATCAGCAGCGTTCCATAGATATCAAAAATAACGGCCTTGATGGTTAAGGCTGTCCATCTGGTCTCCATACTTGTGGGAATCGGTTCAAGGGGCTCGATTAACCTGTTGATCAAATCAAGCTGCTCCTGTTGCGGCTGCATGGCGTTCACGTTAATCCACCCGCAAAAGCGTCAGCCGTTCCGGGGCGAGGAAATGGTTCAACAACTCTTCACCATCCAGCGCATCAAGGGTCGGTGTTACTGCGGAGCCAGCGATTTGGTCATAGACGGAACACAGCCGTTTTGCATATCCGCGAAGACCATATCGTTCCAACAGAATTTTTCTGTTTTGTTCAAGCGGTCCTTGACAAGAATTCGGATCCGGCAGGCAGGCAGGCTGCAGGAAGGTAGCTTCCTGCGGATCGTGAACAAGTCGGCGAATGACCTCCTGCTGCATCTGCTCATCAAGACAGCCGAAATCCACATGCTCATTCTGAACCCATGCGACAAGTATCCGATCCAGGCAATCCACAGCCGGATGCCTGCCATAAGCTGCCAACCATCGTTGTTGCGCAGCAGCGGCACATGCAAGTAATCTGCCCCGACCCAGCCACTGCACCGGTATGTCCAACCGTTCATACAGGTAAGGGAACTCAATTCCCTCATCACAAAATTCATGGGTGATCTCCGGCAGGTTTCGCCCACAAACCGGCTTCCCCACCAACCATGGCTCAAGAAAAGCCAGGCCAAAGCCCTCTGCCATACTGGTTGTGATAAGACCCTCTGCCTGTGCGACCACCTCGAGAAAGGTTTTTCCAGGTTGCAGCGCCATTTCGAACTGCACTGGCAGATTCAAATCTACGGCAAACTGTTTCCAGTTCTCGTATCGTGGCCGCTCGCCAGGGTTTTCCGGTCCCGATGTAGTTCCAAAACGATATTCTTTTGCTGAGATGGCTGACCAAAGAAGAAATTCCCCCAGATTTTTCCTGCGAATGGCGCGGGTAGGATAGAGATATAGTTTTTCAGAAGAAAGGGCTTCAAGCCGAGGCTGGATTTCGAGATGAACAGGATTGGCGAGCAAGTGCAGACATTCGGGTTTCGCCCCTGCATCACGGAGGAAAGAATAATCACGTCCGTTGAGCACCCCATAATGCACATGATCGGCAGCGGGATACAGAAAACTCGACATTGCCGCCTTACTGCCTTCGGCCATCTTTTTAAGCATCTGCTGATAGCTTAACGGCCTGCCGTCTTCAGCAAAATCATGAATGTGTAACAGCAGATGCTGTCCTTCTCCAGCAAGTTGATGCAAGGCTTGAGGCAGCACCATATTCTTGCCCAGGCTGTGATTATGGACATGCCAGAGATCAGGCAAACCACCAAGGGCTTCTCTGGCAGCTTTTTTCATAGCCTGTACCAACTCAGCACAAGATATGGCCGGTCGGTCAGCCTCGTATTGCAAGGCCGGAATGACCTTAACAGGAGCGGAGAAGTCTGGTCTCGGTTCTTTACCTGTCAATACCACAAGCGAAACGCCGCTATCGGCCAAAGCAGCCAC
>CALZIH010000209.1 GCA_945787305.1 uncultured Desulfobulbaceae bacterium
TTTTGCCGCCTTGCCGCGTGCTATCCGTTATGATCTCGCAGCTAACTCGACAGACGCGATGGAGCTTATCCAGTTGGCTGAGAACTGCTGCCGTTTCACCTATGGCGATGACGGCAGGCCCACAGGCCTTGTCTATACGAAAGTCAACGGACGGATTCTGGCTGATATTGATGATTTTGAACTGTTTGAGACCGTGGCCAACAATCCGGACCTACCCGATATCTATAAAGAAGTTATGGTGTTGCGTCCCGGGGTCCAGGGGGAAAGCGAGATTGTCGGCGATTTTCAGAGAAACTCGACCCATGTCTTTGAATATCTTCGCCGCAACTCTTATATTCCCTGGGGTCACTGGGCGGCCAATATGGCAGATGATGCCATCCGCTACCGGACCTCCGAGTTAAACCGGACCGACATGCAGGGCCTGCGCCATCTGTATTATCAGCGCAGTTATATTACCCTGGCCGAAATGATCGGTATCAAGGTCAAGACCCGGGGACGCATGCTGTCGGATACGGAACTGGAACAGCTGCGACTCGACATTCTTTTGCAATTGAAAAGCGAGACCGATACATCGAAACCGGCAACGCTTTGGGGCTGGAATTTTGGTTATGATTTTTCCGGCTCCGGCTACCGGTTACATGCCTCGCACCAGATGATTCATCAGCAGTATGCCATGGTTCCAGAGTCGGTAGCTACCCTTGATGGAGGTGAAATGCCGAGTTTTGGCTGCGGGGATTTTGTCGCCGATACCGTCGCCGGGTATAAAGAGCAATACGAGCGTGATTTTTTTGTCGATTACCTGGCCGCTGTCCGTACCAATCGACGAATGGACGGGCGTGCTCTGGAGGCAAGCCTGGTGGTCTATGAGGATCCATCCGTGCTGCTGTTTGTCCCCAAGGCCCAGGTCTCCCAGTGGGAGCTGCAATTGATGGTGATAGCAGGTGCAGATGCAGAGCCGGTCGGCAATATCCTTGAGGCCGATGCGGTTGTCCGGGAAGCGATTGATAGCGCTATTCTCCTTGCTCAGCATATCTATGCCGGTCTGGGGGCACGACTTGTAACCTCCATCGAGTACCCTAAAAGAGTCGGGGTTGCCAACGGGCAGCGCCTGCTGTATTCTTTTCTTCCGAAACTCCCCTGGTCCATGGGCGCATTCAGTGAGGCCCAGTCACGGTTTATCTGTGGCCATTTTCCGGAAGATTTCGCCCGGGCCTGCAGAATAGAAATGGGAAGGATGCAACAGTAACTCTATAACATTATTAATTAACAATCGGAGCAGTGCACAGCTTCTCGATTGCAAGCTGTACGAAAAACATATGAAGAAAGGATATTTTGGACAATGGGGCGGTGCCTTTATTCCAGAGGTGCTATATACCACTTTTACCGAGTTGAATGCGGCCTATGAGAAGGCCCGACAGGACCCATCGTTCTGGCAGGGGTATCTTGACCTGATGAGTAATTATTCGGGACGGCCGACCCCGCTCACCTTTGCTGAAAATCTGAGCAACCATCTTGGTGGGGCACGGATATACATCAAGCGGGAAGATTTGAACCATACCGGTGCCCATAAGGCAAACAATGTCATGGGCCAGGGGCTGTTGGTCAAGCGGATGGGAAAGAAACGCGTGATTGCCGAGACCGGGGCCGGACAGCACGGAGTTGCCACCGCCACCATGGCCGCTCGTTTCGGTTTTGACTGTACGGTGTATATGGGCGAGGAAGATGTGGCCCGGCAACGGCCCAATGTGTTCTGGATGGAAAAGCTCGGGGCAACTGTTGTGCCGGTGACCGACGGTTCCCGCACCCTCAAGGATGCCATTAACGAGGCCTTTCGCGACTGGGTCACCCGGATGGATGATACCCATTATGTCCTGGGCACGGTTTGTGGACCCCACCCATTTCCCGAGATGGTGGCTTGGTTCCAATCGATCATCGGTCAGGAAGCTAATGCGCAGATCCTTGCTCAGCATGGCAGCCTGCCGAGTCGGGTTTATGCCTGCGTGGGCGGTGGTTCCAATGCCATGGGCATCTTTCAGGGGTTTCTTACCGAGCGCGATGTTGAACTGATCGGAGTCGAAGCCGGTGGCAAGGGGGTGCATACCGACCACCATGCGGCACGTATGGTTGGCGATCGCTCTGCACCAGGCGTTGCCCAAGGGTATAAGACAATGTTCCTCCAAGATGAAGACGGGCAGATGCTGGATACCCATTCCATTGCCGCCGGGCTTGATTATGTGGGTATTTCACCGATCTTGTCCGACCTTGGCGAACAGGGCCGGGTACGTTTTGAGGCCGCTACCGATGACGAGGTCCTGGAAGCGCTGAGTCTGGCCATGCAAACTGAAGGTATTATCCCGGCTCTGGAGTCCTCCCATGCCTTTGTCCAGGCCATTAAAGAGGCCCCGCATTTAAGCAGGGACGAGGCCATCATCATCAACATGTCAGGCCGTGGCGATAAGGACATCTTCACTATTGCCCACGCCTTTGATGATCCTTCCTGGAAAGAATTTATTATTGAACGGGCAGCGAGCTATCGTTGATATATTTTCCGTCGAACCCGTAACCTGAAATCGTACATAATCCATGAAATTACACGATGAACTTCGCAACAGGCGAAAGAAGAAGAATATCCTGCTCATGACCCATCTGGTTCTGGGCTATCCCTCTCTGGAGACTAACCGTGAGGTGATCCGGCAGATGGCCGAAAACGGAGTCGACTGTATAGAACTGCAGATCCCTTTTTCAGAGCCCATGGCCGATGGCCCTGTTATTCTCAAGGCCAACCAGGATGCATTGGCAAGTGGTATCAAGGTGGAAGACTGTTTTACCTTTGCCACTGAAATGGTTGCTGCCTTTCCCCAGGTTAATTTTTTATTCATGACCTATTATAATATTGTCTTTCGTTACGGTGAGCAGGATTTTCTCACCCGGACAGCTGAGATCGGCATGAAAGGGACCATAATCCCGGACCTGCCGCCCGAAGAGGGTGAAAGCTTTTTAGCCGCCAGCAAGGGCCTTGGCCTGGCACCGATCAGCTTCTTTACTCCGACGTCCACCGATGAGCGGATGCGAGAAGTGGCGGCCGTTGGTGATGGTTTTGTTTACGTGGTTGCCCGTCGCGGGGTGACAGGTGAACATACCGAGATGGATACCGGACTTGTTGACTATCTTGCCCGATGTCGGGCGGCAACAGATCTGCCCCTGGCGGTGGGCTTTGGGATAGCGTCGCGTACTGATGTGGCAATGCTCGAAGGAAAGGCGGATATGGCTGTGATCGGCACGGCGACCATCCGCTTGGTGAATGAACAGGGCGCGGCAGCAGTAGGTGGCTTTATCGCCGACCTGCTGCGGGACTAATTTGACATGGCTGTGGATAACAAATTGCTTGGTACCGATGAGGTAGTGTGGCGTCTGGACGATCTCTATGAATCAGTCAATGATGAACTGATTGCCGATGATATCGACCTTTGTGAGCAGGAGGCGGGACTGCTTGAAGAGCGTTGCCGTGGAAAGCTGGTTGAGTTGGAGCCCGCTGTTTTTGCCCGCACTGTTCGTCGTCTTGAGCGTATCGCTGAAAACCTTGGTCGGCTTGGCACCTACGCATTCCTCAACTTTTCCACTCAGGTCAAAGACCCGGAAGCCGGTGCCTTTCTCCAACGGGTAACGGAAACAGCAAGCAGGATAAACCGACAGCTGGTTTTCTTTACGCTTGAATGGAGTAGAATGGATGATTCTGCAGCTCGTACATTTCTCGAATTTCCGGAGGTTGCGAAGTACCGTCATTATCTTGAAGTGATTCGCCGGCAGGCTAAACATCTGCTATTAGAGCCTGAGGAGAAGCTCCTCATTGAAATGGAGCCTGTAGGCAGAAACTCCTGGGTAACCCTCTTTGAAAAGATCATGGGACACCAGCAGTTCGGCGAGCAGGGACGAACAGAAGAGGAAGTGCTCACTGATCTCTATAGCCCTGATCGGGAGGTACGGCAACAGGCCGCTACCGATTTGACCGGCGGATTTCAGGAACAGCTCCATGTCCTCACCCATATTTTCAACACCTTGGCGGCGGAAAAAATGATTGATGACCGGCTGCGCTCCTATCCCTCCTGGGATCAGAGTAGACATCTGGAAAACGAGCTGGACGCAAAAATCGTTGATACCTTGGTCCATAGCGTGACCGGCAGGTATGATATTGTCGACCGCTATTACCGTCGCAAAAAAGAATTACTGGGCCTGGACATTCTCTATGACTATGATCGCTATGCCCCGGTGCCGGGAATGGCGGAAATGCAGATCAGCTGGCCACAGTGCCGTGAAATGGTTCTCGATGCGTTTGCCGGTTTTTCGAAGGAAATGGCGGAAATAGGGCGGCAGTTCTTTGATAAGCAGTGGATTCATGCCCAGGTCTTAGAGGGCAAACAGGGCGGTGCCTTTGCCCATCCCTGTATACCGGAAGTGCACCCGTATTTGATGGTCAACTACACCGGCAATCTGCGTGATGTCTCGACTGTGGCCCATGAACTGGGGCATGGGGTTCATCAATATCTTGCCGCCGGCCAGGGTATGTATAATGCCGATACCTCACTTGTCCTTGCAGAGACCGCCTCGGTCTTTGCCGAATTGTTGGTTTTTAAGGCCCAGTTGGCCCTGCTCGATGAGCCAGCGGCAAAAAGAGCCTTTATCTGCCAGAAGCTGGAGTCTATCTTTGCCACCGTTTTTCGTCAGGTTGCCATGAACCGGTTTGAAGACGGCATGCATACTACTCGCCGTCAGCAAGGAGAGCTTTCCTCTGAGCAGCTGTCAGCGATCTGGCTTTCTACCCAGAAACCTATGTTTGGCGACTCGGTTACCCTTACCGAGGATTATGGGCTGTGGTGGTCCTATATTTCCCATTTTCTCGGCACCCCGGGTTACGTGTATTCCTATGCATTTGGCGAGTTGCTGGTGCTTGCTCTCTACGCCAGATACCAGCAGGAGGGGGAAGCCTTTGTTGCAAAGTACATCAACCTGCTAGCGGCCGGCGGATCGCAATCACCAGCTGAATTGCTTGCCCCGTTTTCCATTGACCTTGACGATCCCGGATTTTGGCACGGTGGTCTGGATATCATTGAACAGATGCTTGCCAAGGTAGAATAACAAAAAACGGGCAGCAACCGTTTGCGGCTGCTGCCCGTTCAGTATGTCAAAAAAATATTCTCCAGTATTCAGATTTCTTTCAATGAGACGCGCCGTTTAGTTGCCAAAAAGCCCCTTCAATCCTTTATTGATCAGAGAACCGGCATCTGTTGCCGGTTTCTTTTCTTCGTCCGAGCCTGGGTCAAGATGTTTCTGCAGTTCATCAAGAATGACCTCCTGGGCCTTTGCCTTGACCAGTTCCTCTTCTCCGGTTTTCTTGTTCTTGCGGGTTTTGTATATCTCGTGATCGTTGTCACGCTCGTAACGCCCCCAGCGGACCTCGACATCGAAACCCAGGTTGACAAGTCCTGTTTCCTCATTTCGTTGAATTTGATCGGTCAGGTAGACCGTCAGCAGGTAATCGATCTGTTCTTGAACAAGATCTACCGTGCCTTTTCCGGTTACCTTCATCAGATCCGATTCGGCCAGCAGGTCATCATTTTTGAACACCCCGTTTGTTAAGGTGCCGCTTGCGGTCAAGGCGGCAAATCCTGTCGGTTGCGTTGCCGATTCCGGTGCTATGGGTTCTTTGTCAAGCAGCGCTTTAGCCTGGCGGATGGTCTGGAGAATTTTCAATTTAGCAATTTGACCGTCGGCAACGGAGAGCTTCACCTTGCCGTTGGAGTTCCTGGTCAGCTCAGGCTTGTCTATCCCCCTGGTCACCACATCAACCTGGATGTCCGCTTTACCGCTGAGCTCTTCCTTGCCGGTCATGTCGACGGACAGGGGGCCAAGCTGGACGCCCTCCAGTACTTTTGTCAACCGCATTTCCGGCACATCTTTACGTGCATCTATTTCTCCGGTTACGGTAAGGGTACCGTCATACAGGTTTGCCGCCAGTGGTTGCAGGCGAATTAGACCATCCTTGCCATCGGCTGTTACAACTATATCTGCAATGTTCAACTTGGCGGCCTTGAGTGCATCAATTTTTATATCGGCTGTAAAGACCAGACCTCTGAGCAGGTGCACCGGGACAAGGGGCTGACTGCCTGCAGGTTGCTGCTGCTGCGGTTTTGCTGCGGCAGTCTCTGCTTGCTCTTTTTTAGGTTTGTCAGCCTTTTTGAGCGCATATCGATCAAGGTCTAACTGGTCAATATGCATGGCCAGTACGTAGGCGGGTTTTTGTAAATTATTTACCGAGGCCTCACCATTAATTTTGGTGTCATCCAGCTCCAGCTTCATGTTGCTCACTTGAAGCTGGTCACCATCAAGGCGAAATCCTAAAGATGCAGCCAGGTGTTTGAGTGTTTCCGGATTGGAAAACGGTGGCAAGGCAAGTCCAAGTTTTTCCATATGTGTTTTTGGGGAGTATCCGGGAATGTTTACGGTGCCTTCTATGGTTGGTGTTTTAAAGCCTGTAAGTGAAAGTGCGGTTTCCACCGTCAGGTCTCCTTGTTGGACGACGAGTTTTTTGAGAAGGACTTTTTCCTGGCGGGCATTGACCTCGGCATCGGCGGACAAGGCCAGCTCAACCCGTGATGAAGGAAATACTTCACCCTCAAACAGTCCCTCGAGGGTAAAACCATCGAGGATGAACCGTTGCTCGGATAGAAACACCGTCAGGTCGCCCCCTGTTGCAACGGTTGCGCTCAGAGGTTGTTGCTTTGCATCTTCCATGCTCAAAGCAAAGTCGGCTTGAATGGGGAAAGGCTGTCCTTCTTGCAAATGACCAACCTTGAGGTTGAAGTTTTTTAACGACACGGTTTTACCGGCCTGTTGATCCTGGTATTGCATGTTGATGTCTTTGATCTCCACTCCGCCGACATCAATGGCCAGCTTCTTTTTATCAGCAGCCTGGCTGGGCTTTTTTTCTCCTGGAGCCTCTTTCGGAGCAGCCTTTTTACTGTCCGCTCCTTTGGCCAGGTCTTCCCAGTTGGTTTTGCCTTCTTTATTTCGTATCAGGTTGAGCTCTACATTTTGTAGGACGATATTATTGACCTGTAGTTGTTTTTCAGTCAGCAGTGGCCAGAGGGCGAGTTTGACTTCCGCAAGCCTGCTCGATGCAAAAGTGGTATCCGGAAAGTCTTTACTTGAGGCAAGATGTATTTCTCCCAGTGAAAAGGCTACATCCATGCGCGGTGAGACGTGCAACTTTATATCGCCCGGTATTGAAAGCTCACGACCGGTCTTTTCATGGACCATTTTGCTTATCTTGTCTTTATAGTCGTTTGGATCAATAAGAAAGGGGAGACTGACCATGGCGATGACGATGAGCCCGATAAGACCTCCGATGACGATCAGCATCCACTTTATTGCTTTGCTCATAACGTGCTCCAAAAGAAAGAAGAATATTGTGGTGAAATATAAAGTTTGGGGAAGATGGCCTAAGACCGTGCTGATGGCAAATTCATGGGAAACACAGCCTGTTTTTCTATTTTAGTACTGAAAAGATAGGTGAAATATGGTGTGGAAGTCAAGAGCGGTTATTTATATTATCGACCGCACTGATGAAAAAATCCTGGAACTCTCACACCTCTTTAATGCCTTACGCCTGAACTCCTGTCATAAAAAACGGGTAAGCGTAGACTCCGAGAAAATCATCTCAACTTTCCACCGTAATAACAGAAGGTTCTCAGGATGAAGCTGTTTAGGCTGAAGACTTTTAGGGCTGCTTTTTTTCGTCTTTTGCTAACAGCCTTCAGCCTACAGTCTATAAGCCTGGGTTGTGGGCAAAGCCCGCTTTAGAACCACTGTTAGACGTATGTTATAATACACCGCGACAGTAAGTAAACGATAAAGGATAGGTTATTGTTTCCTACCATTTTTTTCAATACCTTCTTCCGGCCGCGATTCGATTTTTTCCATTTCTTCAGGGTAGAGTTCGAAGGCGCATTCTTTACAAAGGCTATGGGAAAACTGGGCCTGAGAGTGTTCACTGATGTATTTTTCAAGAGTCTGCCAGTACCCTTTATCATCGCGTATTTTTTTACACGAACAACAGATGGGAAGCAGGCCGCTTAACTGTTTCACTTCTGCCAGCGCCCCTTCCAGCTCATCCGCGTCTACCTGACCTTCCCGATGGGCGCGCGGGCGCTCGAGATCGAGGAGGGCTCCCTGCTGATGATCGGCAGCGTGCTCTACATCGTCACCGGAGCCCTCTATGGCATCCTCTTCCACCTGGTGTGGACCCTCTACCTGGGCGGGGCCTCGCGGGGCAAGAAGCTCCTCGTCGCGACGCTCATGGGGCTGGCGATCTGGATCTTCAACTTCTACCTCGTCCTGAGCTGG
>CALZIH010000210.1 GCA_945787305.1 uncultured Desulfobulbaceae bacterium
ATATTGCCGAGCCATATTTTCAATCACAGGGGCCAGGCTCCTGCATGGCCCACAGGTGGGGGAATAAAAATCCACCAGTACGGGTTTACTTGTACCGGATATGACCTGTTGAAAATCATGGTCGCCCAAGTCCACGACAGTGCCGACGGATGCCGCCCCGGCTAGAGATTTTCCGCAACGACCACATTTTGATGTCAAATGCTGTTTGTCCAACGGAATCCTGTTTTTTACCCCACAGGAAGGGCAGGAAACTATCATATCACCCATGGCAGTCCTCTAAAAATGTAATGCAATGTCATAAAATACAATCGTTCACCATAATCAAAAAAAGCATTGGCGCAAAGTTTCCACCTTTTTTCAGGAAGTCAACACCCGATAAATTTCAGGCATTCGAGCCGGGAGTTTCCGCACATCGTTAATAAAAATATAGTTCACCTCGCCATACATGTGTGCCATATAATCATGTGCGTGCCGATCAATGGTTATACAAAAGGGGTGGATACCTGCCGATTTTGCCTCTAACAGGGCATGCCTGGTATCTTCGATGGCATATTCACCTTTATAGTCGTCATAATCTTCCGGTTTGCCATCCGACAAGGTAATCAGCAATCTGATTCGGGCATCAACTCCTTGAAAGATGGAGGTCATATGACGGATTGCCGGGCCCATCCGGGTATACTCGCGGGGACCGATGGCACCGATGCGTTGCCGAACCTCCTCGCTATACGGTTCATCAATGTGCTTGACATGAAACGTCTCACAGCGTAAACGGCGCATACCTGAAAACCCGTAGATACCGTAGCGATCCCCAAGGACCTCCATGGCTTCGCAAATGAGCACTAAGGACTCCTTAATGGCCATACCGACCCAGCCCTCCGTGGAATTCGACATATCGATGAGAAAGAAAGCGGCGATATCCCGTTCATCGCGCTGCAAGCGGATAAATAGCCGGTCGGAGGGGGGTAAACCAGCCCGGGTGTCGGCAATGGATTCGACCAGGGCATCAAAGTCTATATCATCACCATCCCTCTGCCGACGAAGAAAGCGTTCCTGATTCCGCATCATTTCAAACTGGTGTCGAAGACGAATAATTTGGCCGCGATATTTCGCCAGCGTTACCGGAACAAAGGTCGAGCGCACCGGTTGTATTTTCTGCTCAGTCAGGATACACCAGTTTTTTCGAAATCCGTTTCTCCTGAAATCCCACTCATCATAGGTCACCTGCGCTACGCAGGCTTGATGATCCGTGGCCGGCTCAAAATCCCCCTCAGCCATATGCTGCCCGGCCTTGCCCATTGCGCTGCTCAGGTAAAGTGCCGGATCCATGCCAAGCTCTGATTCCATTTGTCGAACCATTTCCTGTAGCTCTTGTGACAGCTCTACAGATTCATTATCGATGTTGAGGTAAACGGTCTCCTCAGCAGCTTGTCCGGATTTCTGCTGATGCTCCAGGACGATAGACCGGTCGCCATCGGTTTCACCACTACCGGCCGCGGTTTCCTCCTGTTGTTCTTCGATACTCTTTCTTGCCTCGGGTAACTGCAGCAGATACATGGATAAGGCCTCGACAAACTCCTCTTCCATGGTTCCCTGCCGCTTCTTTCTCGCTTCATAGACCGCCTGCAGACGAAGTTCGCCCTGGAAAAGCAATGGTGTATGCGGATCTCCTTCTTGTGTTTCTTGTGCTGCTTTTTCATACAGTGTATTGCAGAGCTCCAAACTCGTTTCCGAGCCACTGCCGGTTGCTGTTAATCGGTACACGACATCAGCATACCACGATGGCATATTGCCAGCTGGCTCAGTGGCCAGTAGGCAGCAGCCCTTATCAAGGACAGACAAAACCGTTTTGTCCATGTCTGCATCCGATTCCGGCACCAATGCTCGGCGTATTTCATGGGTTGAACGCATTAACCCCGGCAACTCTTTTTGCAGGAAAAAACCGACCCGCAGGGTTTCCAGGGTGTGATACAATCGAGCCGCAAGTCCTGGTTCCCTAAATGATTGCAAAGAGCTCTCCAGGCTCCTATCCGGATTGAGATCATCAGAACGTAAGGACAAATCAGGGAAAAAAGTTCCCAGGTGAAGAAATGCCCACTGGTAACTGGCCAGTAACTTATAGAGTAGGATGTTCTCCTCTTCCCCTTTGAAACGGGCCAGTTCCTGGGGAAGGAAAATGGTCTCGGTATCGGTGGTAGGGAATTCCGCTGCTGCAATTTCAAGTCGTTTTCCCGAAAGGCCCTGTAAATATGGCAACAACCACCCCTCGACCTCACCAAGGCGTACACCGCTTTGACCGCGCATGCGACAGGCAAAGTTCTGTTCCACACCTGTCATGAAAACCTGTGCCGCCCGCAGACCGCCGACTTCATAATGATCCAGGGTCTCATTGACCCACAAAGGAAGTTCTGCCTCACTAATACAGTCAAGGGCCCTTTGAACCTGGCCGAGATAATTGTAGCAGAGAGAATTGGAGACGGGCCAGATTACCGGTACCTGGGCAAGCATACATTCAACCATCGGCTCATCGACCAGCACTTCAATCGCCTCCTCCACATCCCATTCATTGGGCAGGTCCGGAGCAATCAGTTCAAAAAACCGATGTTTCAGCGCATCAATATCCATAGCAAATCAGAACAGGGAACCGGCCATCTCGTCGATGGCTGCAAGCAGTTCAGGATCATCGGTCAACGACTCGGTAACTGCCGCCCTACAGGCGATATGTGTATCGACACCCTGCTGGGTCAACTTACCCACCTGAATAAGCAGGCGGGTGCTTGCCCCTTCAGCCAGACCCGAATCCTTCAAACTGCGGGTCATGGTCGCAAACTTGACCAGGGAACGGGCAAAATCGACATCGACCCCGCCTTCGCGCTTGACTATTTCAGTCTCACGTTCGGATTCGGGGTAGTTAAAGGACAGGGAAACAAAGCGTTGCCGGGTTGAAGGTTTCAAATCCTTTAGGACCGACTGATAACCAGGATTATAGGAAACAGCCAACATGAAATCAGATGGCGCCGTTAACAATTCACCACGTTTTTCAATGGGTAGCTCCCGCCGGTCATCGGCAAGGGGATGAATGACAACCGTGGTGTCTTTACGCGCCTCAACAACCTCATCAAGATAACAGATGGCTCCTGCACGCACAGCCAAAGTCAGTGGCCCGTCTGTCCAGACCGCTTCTCCGGCGCGAATCAGATATCGTCCCACCAGGTCGGAAGTTGAAAGATCATCATGACATGATACCGTAACCAAAGGCCGTTTGAACCGCCAGGCAAGGTATTGCATAAAACGTGTTTTTCCGCATCCGGTCGGCCCTTTCAGCAAAAGCGGCATGCCTTGACGATAGGCGGCTTCTGCAACTTCCACCTCTTGGCCGGTCCGCAGGTAATACGGTTCTTCCAGTATACGACGTTCATCAAGACGCAATTGATCTGCCGTCATTGCATGCCTCCTATAAATTATTAATGTTTCAGGCACATACAATAATACCGGCCCGGCAAATCGGCAACCAGACAATTCCTTCCCTGGAAAAGGATTTACGCATTGCACAATCCTTCGCCCATGATTAAAGTGAGACTTTCCCTTCTATCCCGAAAACCGGAATCATTCATGTGCGTAGACCTCCACACCCATTCCATCTACTCCGACGGCACGGCAACTCCTGAAGAACTGGTGCAATTAGCCGCAGCTTTGAACCTGCATACCCTTGCCATCACAGACCACGATACCATCGAAGGATGCAGTGAATCATTGGCCGCTGGCAATCGCTATGGGGTACAGATCATATCCGGTCTCGAAGTCAGTTGTATGCATGGCCCCTTTTCCCTGCACATACTTGGCTACGGCTTTGACCCAGAGGATGCCATGTTGCAGCAAAAGCTGCACCGGCTTCAGGAAGGTCGCCAGCAACGCAACCGGAAGATACTTGCAAGACTGGCTGAACTTGGTATAGAAATCCATGAGGATGAACTGCGCAACGATTCCGTCTGCGGCCTCGCCGGAAGGCCGCATATTGCACGCCTGTTAGTAGCAAAGAATATCGTATCCAGTATGGATCATGCCTTTCGCCTGTATCTCGCTAAAGGGAAACCGGCGTACGCCGAACGATTTTGTTTCAGTGCCGGCGAAACGATAGACTTTATCCATAAAGCCGGTGGTGTTGCCGTATTAGCACACCCGGCTATTCTTGACCCGAGCATGTGCGTACAGCCGAGGCTGATTGGCGAGCTTGTCGAGCGGAAACTCGACGGACTGGAAATTTATTACCCAACCCATTCTAAAAAAGCACAGAAAAAGCTGCAGGCCATTGCCAGTCGCCATAACCTGCTCATAACCGGCGGCAGTGATTACCACGGCAATAACCGGAGAAACAACGGCCTTGCCGGAAACAAACGGAATATATGTCCACCCGATTCCATAATCAAAGCGTTGCAAGCTCGTTTAGATAACGTTCCCGCTACCTGAAAAATCATCAGAAAAGACATCATGCATACCATACTTGTTGTTGACGACGAACCCAACTATCAGATCGTACTGGCAGAACTGCTTCGAGAGGAGGGCTACGAGGTTTTCACTGCCGACAGTGGCACAGCGGCCCTGCCTATTGTTCGGGATACGGATCTGGACCTGGTTATCTCCGACATGAAAATGCCAGGGATGGACGGTATAGCCCTGATGAAAAAAATTAAAGAGTTCAACAAGCAACTCCCGGTCATCCTGATCACCGCCTATGCTGAGGTGGAAAAAGCGGTTGAGGCTATGCATTTAGGCGCGTTTACCTATCTGGCTAAGCCGTTCTCCAATGATCAGCTCCTGGCTGCGTCAGGCAAGGCGATTGAACATTATGGCCTGGTACGCGAAATCAAGCGGCTGCGCAGCGAAATCAGTACCCGTTCCGGCTTTGAAGGCATGATCGGCAAAAATCCGTCCATGCTCTCCGTTTACCAGTTAATAGAAAAGGTTGCCCCTGCCCCTTCCTCGGTTCTGATTACAGGAGAGTCGGGTACCGGCAAAGAATTGGTGGCACGGGCGATCCACAATCTCAGCTCCCGCCGCGAGGCACCTTTTATCTCCGTTAACTGTGCGGCCCTGACAGCCACCCTGCTTGAATCCGAATTATTCGGTCACGAAAAAGGTGCATTTACCGATGCAATCTCCATGCGCAAGGGCCGTTTTGAGCTGGCCAACGGCGGCACGCTCTTTCTTGATGAAATCGGGGAAATGCCTGCTGCACTACAGGCGAAATTGCTGCGGGTACTCCAGGAACGGACCCTTGCACGTGTTGGCGGCAATACAACCCTGACCAGTGACGTCCGTATCCTGACGGCCACCAACAGAGAGCTCACGGACGAAGTGGACAAGAATAATTTCAGGGAAGACCTGTACTACCGCCTG
>CALZIH010000211.1 GCA_945787305.1 uncultured Desulfobulbaceae bacterium
GGCATGCAGATCACCAAAAAGGCAATTACCCAGGCAGGAGGATGGCCGATAGTCATAGGCCTCATTTCCGGTGTGGTCAAGGCAACCCTCTCCTTCTTTGTTGTCCTTTGGCTCGTCAAAGATGTTATTTTGAATTAATCTCCACCAAAGGAGTCTATTATGAGTGATCAAGACAAAAAGGTCGTTATTGAAACCGGTGATAGCGGCAAGGGAACCTCGGAAATTAATGAAGAGGCAAATACCGAAGAACTGGAGGAACGGGCGTTGTCTGTTTTTGCAAGCGAACGCAATGAGGACATAACCGCGCTTGTTTTCTGCCTTATCACCACCTTTCTTGTTTTGCTATTTACCAAGTGGTTGGTATAGTAAAACCATAATTCACTGAAAACAGTCCAATTTGCCATGACCGGCTCATAACCGGTCATGGCAACACAAAAGGTGCTTGTAAAGGAACTCTCCATGTTTAATCATGTCCTGCTCTGCACCCATGGCACAGAAGGTGCGCAAAAAGCGGAGGCTTTTATTTTCACACAGCTGACCGCAAACCCCGGAATCAAGGTCAGCGTACTCACGGTTCTTGACGAGGATTGGCGATTGATGACCGGCGATGACTGGCTCAACTCCAGCAAGACCCATGCTGCTTTCCTTGACCATGTGGAGGAGCAGGTTGGGGAAGAGATCAAAGAGGAGTGGCAGCGAATCAGAGATACCTACCCGATCGCCTCCCAGGTAAATTTCATCCAGCGAACCGGTGCCATTGAAAAAACCATTACCAGGGTCTCCGAAGAACTTGATTGCGACCTGATAGCCATCGGGCCCTATCGCAAGAGCAGAAGATTTCTGACGACCCATATGGAAAAAGGTCTGCGGGCCAGGATGAAAAATGAAAGTCTGCACCCCCTGCTGCCATGTCCCCTCCTCATAGTCCCTTAGAGGTGAGCACGCAATCTGCCCATCAGGAATTTGATCTCGGCCTTCAGGTGCCGGCCGGTCTAAACCTGCAACAACTCTTTCCCCATGACCGACTACTGCGGCTGCACCCCCACTGGTTTATCTCTGATTTCAAAGAAGAGGGAACATCATTTTCAGCGGCCATCACTGATTATGTGACGGAAAACCAATCCTCGCTGGCCGGTTCTTTGAGCTTTCACTCTAGCAAAGATGAACTGCTGCGCATCTCCATGTCCGGAACCGTCGACGCCACCCTTATTTTTCTCAAGGAGGACGACACCTTAAAGGCACGGATTATTCCAAAGGACGGATTAATAGAAGATAATGACCCGATACTGCTCTGGCTACGAGGCGTCAGGGAATACATCCGCCTCTACCTGAAACGAACGCCGGTTACGCTGTTTTTCCGTCTTATAATGAACCGGATGATCCTGCAGATGAATCCGTCCCAGCGCAAAATATGCATGATGATCACTAAAATTACAGCGGTGGAACTCCTGGTGATTGTACTGATTGTAGTCGGGTATGTCTTCTTCGTCCTCTAGTCCATACCAACTCCCTGCAGTTGGCGATTCCCTTGACATCTTCAGCCTGCGCGCCGAGTTACACAAAGGGGCGTTGACCACCCTTTTCCTTGCCGAAGACATGCTCACCCTGGAACAGGTTGTTCTGAAGATACCCTGTGGCGACATTCTTAACCAGCCGATTCTCCTCTACCATTACCAAAATGAAGAACGGATAAGCCGCCGTCTTGATCACCCCGGCATTATCCGCTTTATCAATCGGCAGAGAAGCAGGCAGTACATTATCATGGAATATGTACTCGGTCGCGACCTGCGATCCATGGTCGGCACCAACCGTACCCTGGAGCTGGACCAGGCCCTGTCTTTGATGCAGCAACTCTGCAGGGTTGTAGCCTATCTGCATGATCAACATATTGTTCACCTGGATCTGAAACCTGAAAACATTCTCTACCTCGATGACTTAACAATCAAGGTGATTGATTTTGGATTAGCCAGCTGCGGCGATCTTCCCGATCTCCTTGCCCTTGACATGCAAAACCCCCAGGGAACCCCCTGGTATATCGCTCCGGAGCAACTACTGGGTGAACGGGATGATCCCCGTTGTGATATTTATTCCATGGGTATGCTGTTGTACGAAATGCTCACCGGCAGACTCCCCTGGCCCCGTTCCAGTAAACTCCAGATCGCGCGCCGCCGTCTGCGCCACGACCCGACCCCGCCTCGCCATTACAACCGGGAAATACCACCCCAGATCCAATCCATAATACTCCGGGCCATTGCCCGCCATGCCAGCAACCGCTATAGCCGCATTGAAGAGATGCAACACGATTTGCAACACTGGCGGCAGTTGCCGGTTACAGATGTTGGCAGACAGAGCAAACCGAATTCACTGTGGCGACGCCTGTTTCCAGGCAACGCAATCAAAAAGAATTTTACCGCAAAAAAACGAGCAGAGATCTCATCGGCTCGGCCACAGATAATCGGCGCCTTCATCGATTCCCCCAACAGTGACGACCTGTTGATGGAATTAAAAAAACAGGCCCTTATCCGCTCATGCGATGTCACATTGGTTCATGTCATTGAAGAGGAGAGCGACTCTCATTTTCTCCGTTACGGGATAGCTGTTGAGGGGGAAAAACTCATGACCAGACTTGAACGGGCTGTTCAACAGTTGCGCCGCTGCAGTATCGATCCCAGTATTCGCTTGATCCGGGGGGAAGCGGTTGAGGTCTTGAGAAATATCGCCGATAGTCTGAATGCTGAATTGCTGCTGTTGGGCAAATCTCGTAAAAAAAAGGGATTATGGGGTGACACATCGGTACCAAGGCGTTTGCGGAAAAACAGCCCGTGTCCGGTAGCGGTTGCTGAAGAGGAACGGTTTGCACCGGCAACGGATCTCGGCCATCTCCAACCGAGCCAATTGACTGCCGAACACGTCCTTGCCTGTGATATTTTCCTGGTGGACCTCTGGTACGAACATCTGCATTATCATACAGATCTTATCTACCGCAAGCTCCTTGAACCCGGACTGCAAATCGATAGTGGTGAAGACAACTGTCTTTTTGGTCGTTGGCTGGAAACGCTTGAAATAAGTAAAGAATGGCAAGAGGTGATATCGTCCCTGAAAGCTATCCACCGCCAATTTCATCAGGTTGTGGCCCACATGATAGAACTCGAAGAGCATGATCATATCGGCCTGCTGGATCTCTATCTCGATGAATCGCTGCCGCTTTCCTGCAGCCTGAAAAACGAACTGGGACAGGTCTCATTGAAACTGCGCGACCATCTTGAATTGAAGCCTGAACAGGTCCCCTTTCTTGCTGACGAATGACGAAACCTGTCCTGTCGAGATGCCGAATCTCGCCGGCTATGGGCCCGTACTCAGTGCCTTCAACCTCGAACAAGACCTGAGCACCTTAATCAGAAAAAAAGAAAAGAATCCCCAGCCGCCAGATGCAGCATCAACAAGGAACAACTGAATGCGTTTGATGATATTCTCTGATGTGCACGGTAACCTTGATGCCTTGCAGGGTATGCTGCAGGACTGTGCAAGCCGAAACGTGCACCGAAGTATCTGCCTTGGAGATCTGGTTGGGTATGGGCCGTACCCCAACGAATGCATTGAGTTGGTGCGTAACTTGAAAAATTGCCGCTGCCTGGCCGGAAATCATGATTTGGCTGCATTATGGGAAACCTCTCCCTACGGCATGTCTCCTGTTGCCAAGGAGGCGATTCTTTGGACCATGGATCAACTGAGCGTTGAAAACAAGCAATACCTCGCAACACTGCCGGACCGCCTTGATCTGGCCGACATGACCTTTGCCCATGCGAACCCGTACAACCCGAGAGGCTGGCGCTATGTAATGAACCGAAAATACGCCCTGCGGAGCTTTTCCGCCACTGCCTGCCGTCACCTGTTCATCGGCCACAGCCACCGACCGCTGGTCATCACAAAGAATCATATCCTTGACCTTCATTTCCAGAAAATCCCCGGTTCCATCCGGTTCAGAGTAGGCGACAGCAGGCGTCGAATCATCAACTGCGGCAGTGTCGGCCAACCAAGAGACAGAGATCCGCGTTCTTGCTATCTTATCTATGACAGCCGCAAACAACGACTGGAATTTTACCGGGTTGCATACAGTACAACAAAGGTGGCCCAGGCCATCCATAATGCCGGTTTACCGCTCCTGCTGAGCAAACGGCTTTTCAAAGGAATATAGCCCGTCGAATCAGGAAGCCCATGAAAACGAAACGATATGGTCAGGTGCCGACCACCAACCTGAAAAAACGATTTTTTCTTTGGTCAACCCTCATTCTCTTGGGTGGTGGTCTGTTATTGTCTGCTCTTTCCTTCTGGAATACCCGACGACTGCTCATGACCGAGGCCATGGCCAAGTCGGAAGTCATTCTCCGAGAGGTTGAGGCTATCCGTGCGTACGTCAAGGAAGAACTCCGACCGAAAATGTACGAGTTGCACAGCAAAGATGCCTTTATTATTGAGGCGATGTCCACCACCTACATAAGCACTCGGATCATGGAACGCTTTGCCGATTCCATGCCCAGCTACCTCTACCGGCGAGCCTCCTTGAATCCGCACAATGAGAACAACCTGGCCGATGCATTTGAAGAGGAGATGTTCGACTGGTTTGAAGAGGATGGCAGCCGGTTATTCTGGCAGGGAGTGGTACGAAAAAATGGCGAAGCCTTTTTCATATCCATGGTACCCGATTACTTCACCCGCGGCTGTATCCGCTGTCACGGCAAAGTGGAAGATGCACCACAATCCTTGATTGACAGATATGGTTCTAACGGTGGTTTTCGATTCAAGGCCGGAGACCTGGCCGGTATTAATTCAGTGGCAATACCGGTTTCCTCATCTCTTCGTGAGGCATGGCAGGGCAGCCTTATTATGTTCATCATCACTTTGGGCGCGACCCTTGTCTGGCTTTATCTTTTGAACCTGCTCTTTCATCGGCTGGTCATCGAACGACTTGGAGCCATGCTCTCCCTGATGACTGAAAAAACGAGAGAGCATGGCGAATCCAGTCCGGGCGATGAACTAGATGCCCTGCACGCCTCGCTTGGTTCACTGCGCAGTTATGTCCGCTCGGCCCGAAAAGGGTCTTCGCTCCAGCCTAACTTCATCGGCGACTATGTTGTAACCAGGCCTATAGTTGCCGGTGCGATGTCATGGCTGTACTGCGGCTATACTGAAAAATCTCAAGAGAAGGTGGCTCTGAAGTTTGGTTTTGACGAGGTACTGCAAAATCCATTATACAGGGCCTGCCTCGAAACAGAGCTGCAACTGTTTGAAACCGTATCCCACGCTTGCCTGCCCAAGGTCAAGCAACGACTTGACGATGTACTGATCCTGGAGGAAGTCCAGGGCAGGAGTTTTATCACCCTCCTGGAAAAAGGGCGATTAGACCGACATGTGCTGCTTCCTGTTTTTTCTCAACTCTGTGATCTGGTTTCCTCCTTGCACGCGGCTGGCATTGTACATCACGATCTACGGCCACAGATCCTGATGCTCGATGAAAGACAACGAGTGCAACTCATCGATATGGGACTTGCGGCTGATGACAGCCTACCTGACCCCATAGTTGCTGCAGGCCTTGCACCCCAGGGAGACCCTCTCTATATGGCACCTGAGCAGATTCAAGGTAAACGTGGGGATCCGCGCAGCGATATCTATGGACTCGGCATCCTGCTCTACCTGGCGGCAACGGGTAGCCTGCCATTTACCGAAAAAAGAAAATCTCCACAAAGCTGGATGCAGTACAAAGAGCAGGTTGCAATGCCACGAAACGTTGGGGCCGGCCTGTCTCAGGCCTTGGAGCAAGTCATTATCAAGGCAATGTCCCCAGACAGAAAGCAACGATACCAATGGGTGGAGGATTTATGTGAGGATCTCAACAACGCATTAACAAAGCATTAAATGTAGGCCACCTTGAATAATTGTATTTTCGCCCGATCTCGGCGTTATGCTCATCATTTTATCCTGGGAATATCGGCTATATGTTTGTGGTAAAATTATTCGCATGCCTCGGAGTCTTCGCTTACCTTGCCAATCAGGTAGCCAAAACCAAGAACACAGAAAAAAACCAGGTTCGGGTTTGAATGCAGAAGTTCGATCAGGCAGCGTGTCATTGATACTTTGCCGGATTACGTTCCTTCATTTATTAGCATGTGGAAGGAGGACATACAAAAGGAAAAAGGGGAACCAGGACTGGTCCCCCTCGCTGTTCTCTATAATACCCAACCTGTTAAAACGACCTCATGCTCCAGGTACTGCAGGGGCAGGTATCGGCACAGAACCCGCAGGGTGATAAAAAAATCGCTTTCTGGGCGAGGAGTTTTGGCGCTTACTTTACAACAACCGGTATTGCTTTTTCATCTCCTGGTAAACAAGCGTAGACACCTGCCTAATCACGTTACCACGGGCGAACTTCCAGTTGCCGTAATTGTCAGGCCGGGAATCCCGCTGGATAATGCCAACCAGGGCATAGGGGTAACGGTTGCCCGATTTGTCACGGGGAACGAGAATGCCCATATCACCGCATAAATGAGCAGTTGAACCGGTTTTGTTGTAGACCAGGGTGCCTTGCGGGATAGAGGTATTTTCATAGAGCCTGTCGCGGCCAGGTAGAGACATTAACCGGCGGATTTCCTTGCTGTACGGTAGTTCATTGTCCCAGAGAGCCTCTAGAAAACGGACATAGTCGGACGGCAGGGCGACATTTTTGTAGGTTCTCCCTCCCGTGGGAATGTATTCAGTTATAACGGTATTTTTAAAAATATCGCCGTAATACATCTGGAGAATTTCGTTGCATCGGAGCGGTCCTCCGGCCATACGCATCACCCAGTTGGTGGCTTTGTTGTTGCTACGCTGAATCATAAGTTCCATGTTTCTGCGGCTTTTTGGGCCATAGATCAATTTTCCTTGTTTGACCTGGTGATAAAAAGCCAGGGCCACAAAGGGTTTGATCATGCTTGCCGCCTGGAATCGCAGTTCACCATTGATGTCAGCCAGACTCTCTCTCCTGGTCAGGTCATAGACCATCCATCCGGTATGCTCGTCGCTGGCAATCTTCCCTTTTTTGCGCAAATCCTTGATAAATTTTTCGATGGCCTGTTCGACTTTGTTTTTCTGGAAACTGGAGGAGACCTCGCTAACCCTGGGTGGATCTACATGTTTTTTAAATTTCAGGACGGATGACTCTGTTTTAATACCAGCTTTCTTTTCTCCAGGGTTTTTTATGACTGCGACCGAACCGTCTTCATCCAGGTAAAAGGTTTGACCGAAAACGACTGGGTTATTTTGTTCGGCGGTAATGGTCGTGGAAATACCCAGGCGTTTCAAGATGCCGGCATGCTTCCTGGCAACGGCAGAGGTAGAGGGGCGATCGCCGCGCCGACGATAGATCAGAGTGTAATTCCCTGCCGATGTTTGTTCGATAAATAGATTCTTGCCTGCTTCACTGCCGAGATGGTTATATACCTTTTTGTACAGGTTTTTCAGGCTATCAAGATTTGGTCCCAATCCGTACCTAACATTGTGCAGTTCATAATAGCCTGTATCCTCTGCGGGGAAACAATCGGCCATACCAGCCTTTCTGAGTATCCTGCTATGCTCAACCGAAAGTTGAGCTGTACTGAGGTTTGTCCCGTTGTAATCATAGATAATGCCGAAATCGCTCTGGTCACGACTGACAATGCGTAGATTCACGGCATCATCAGGGTCCAGAATATCTTTAAGCCGACTCTGATAATCGAGCACGCTGTCCAGGCTCTTGTCCCAGAGGTAGACCAAGTCGTATTGATAGGATTGGGAATATACCCGGCAGGGTACCAGTATAAACAACAGCAGAATCGCAACTCTTACAAACATATTCTCTCAATAATTAGTATTTAACTTGCAGAACAAACTTTTAGTCACATTTTCAGTATAGCAAAAGTCGACCGCCATCTCCAAAATAAAAATTCGGCCAGGAATTATCCTTGCTCTAAAAATTGTTTAGGAGATGAGCTCAATGCTGCCTTCAGGACCTGATACTTTCCGGCAAGCAACAAATTTCATCCATAAAATCAAATCCATGAGCTTTAATATTCGCCATATCCATCGGGGCGAACGTTCTCCCGATTATGCTTGTGCTCCTCAGTAGGGCAGTTTCCTCCTGTAGCTCCCAGGCACCAGTCACTCCCCGGGAACCTCTTCCTCCACCTGAAATCGTGGCGCATGATGAACCGCAGGGCGCTGTTTCTCTCAAATGGGATCGGCTTACTGGAAGGAAGGATACCAGAAACGCATTTTCAAACGGATGCTTGCCAAGGGGCGAACCATTTTCGATGTTGTCCGCTATATCGTTCCACCCTGTTTTTCGCAGCATGTGTTAACCACGGTTGTTAACGTTACCCAAACAACTGGAGCTTTGCAGATACACCCGGTTAAACCTGGCTACGGGAAAGCGGCCGGTTTTCGGATTTGAAGAAACCTATTCCCAGTTCAACCCGCTGAACACACAAAGGAAAGCTTGGCACTGGAATTTTACATGGAAACAGAAGATGATTAGACTGGTTCGATTTTTTAAGAGGAGGCCTGTGG
>CALZIH010000212.1 GCA_945787305.1 uncultured Desulfobulbaceae bacterium
TGTTGCAGATAAGCAGCCCGCTAAGAAAGAGAAGCAGGCCGTGAAGAAAGAACCTGAGAAGGCAAAGGATGAACACCGTCTGTTCAGCTATTTCAGTAAAAAGAAAGATAAAGACAAGCTGGCAGCCTTGGTCGCCGATACCCTGAAAAAAGATATGACCTACGCTCAAGTGACAGACTATCTGGTTAAGAAGATGGGAGCGGAAGGTGGGCGTGTTATCAGTGAACATCCCTCGCTGGCCAAGGACTATATCCGTCAGTGCCGAAGAAAGGGCTGATGCTGTTGTAAAAACAAATTGCCCAAAGACAAGGAAACAGGCCGGAATCCAGGTAGGATTCCGGTCTGTTTTTATTTTGGGCGGTCGGGGTAATCAGCCTGGAATCGAGGTGCCCGATCGGGGGACCAGTTCCTTGAAGTATTCAATGGATGGGAAAATCGAAGAATAGCGGATCTCTTTATGGCTGGAAGACTTGGCCACAAAAATAAGCTTGCCAATACCGTAAGTTTCGGCAGCAGTGAGAACCTTTTCCGTATCATCGGCTAAAAGCGTTTTTGTTTTATCGAAACCCAGCATGTTTTCCAATCGTTGCCAGAATTCAGGTTCTTCCTTTGCCAGCCCAATTTCTTCTGCGCAGACAATGCGATCAAACCATGGGCCGATAGAGGTTTTTTTCAGCTTTATGGACAAGGTGCCGGAGTGGGCGTTGGTAATGAGGTGGAGCTTCTTTCTCATTCTCAAACAGAATTCGAGAAACTCGACCACATAGGGATGGACTCCGATCAAATGGTTAATTCGTAATTTCAACTCGGGGATATCGAGGCCCAATTCCTGCGACCAGTAATCGAGATCAGTCCAGTCCAAAGTGTTTTCCACCGCCCGATAACGGGCAAGCAGCTCCTCTCTGGCCTTATCTATTGAAATGTCATGGAGCAGGCTGTAGTGTTCCGGAACGTATTGTTCCCAGAAATAGTCGTCGAAATGCTTGTCAAGTAAGGTGCCATCCATGTCCACCAGGACGGTGTCGATATCGTCCCAGTCCAAAGACGGGAAGATTTTTCCAGGTTGTTCGTTGAGGGGATCCATTTCTTTTCCGTACGGTTTGCCTGCGTTTAGGTTGTATATCCACACTCCTCAATGGTTGACAGGGAATCTAACACATTCTCTATTTGTTTGAAAAGATTTTCTTCCTCAAATATCGGGACGATCAGGCGGTAATCCGGTGTTAGGCGGATTGCGGCCTTTCCCCTTTTTTTCTTTATCTTTTTTTTCTCCGATTCAATGAGCGCCAGCAGGGTCTCCGGCTCTACAGGTGAACTTTCTGTAAAGGAGAGAATCAGCGAGTCCGGGCTTTGTTCGAGTTTATGAATGCCTAAATTTTGCAGTGGGAATTTGAGACCGATCATTTGACAGAGGGTTTGCGCTTCCGGAGGAAGGCGACCATAACGGTCTTGCAGCTCATCGACAAGATCCATGAGTACTTCCGGCGGTTGATTCCCTGCTGAAGAAAGTCTGCGGTACACGTGGTAGCGCTGCGTAGTATCACGGATGTAATCTTCAGGGAGAAAGGCCGTGATCTTGAGATTGATTTCCGGGTCAGGTTGTTGCGCAATTGCTCCGTTTTGCTGGATTTTTTTAAGGTCTTCCACCGTTGACTGTAAGAGATCCAGATAGAGGTCATAGCCAACTGCTGCTATATGGCCGGATTGGGAAACACCAAGCAGGTTGCCGCCACCGCGAATCTGTAGATCGTTCATTGCCAGCTTAAAGCCGCTGCCAAGCTCTGATGCATCCATAAGGGCTCGTAATCGCTTTTTCGCCTCAGGGGTCAGGTTGTCCAGGGACGGAACCAGGAGATAGGCGTAGGATTGCCGGGACGATCGGCCAACCCTGCCTCGTAACTGATAAATATCAGCGAGGCCAAGGTGGTCTGCCCGGTTGATGATAATGGTGTTTGCGTTGCTGATATCCAACCCTGATTCAATTATGGTTGTGCAGACCAGGATGTCGAGCTCATGGTTTATGAAACGAACCATGACATCTTCTATCTGGGCTGCCGGCATTTGGCCGTGACCAATACCGATACGTGCATTCGGAATCATTTCTGCCAGGTTTTCAGCTACCCTGTGAATGCTTCGTATACGGTTGTGGACGAAGAAGAGTTGGCCTCCGCGCTGGAGTTCACGCAGGGCAGCCTCCCGAATAACCAAATTTTCATGGCGGGCGAGAAATGTTTTTACTGAACGTCTTTGCCTGGGCGGTGTTGATATGACCGACAGGTCGCGAATGCCCAACAGTGACATTTGCAGTGTTCTGGGGATAGGCGTGGCTGTCAGGGTCAAGACATCAACGGAACTCTTCAACTTCTTGATTTTTTCCTTGTGGGAAACACCGAATCGGTGTTCCTCATCGACAATGAGCAGTCCCAGTTTATTATAGGTGATGTCTTTGGATAATAATCGGTGGGTGCCGACAACCAGGTCAATTGTTCCTTCAGCAAGGCCTGCGCAAATCTTTCGCTGCTGGGATGTGGTGCGAAAGCGGTTAATGCAGGCAATCTCAACGGGAAAACCCTGGAGCCGATCCCGAAACGTAGCGGCATGCTGTTCAGCGAGCACCGTTGTCGGAACAAGAATCGCCACCTGATACCCATCTTCAATCGCTTTAAAGGCCGCCCGAACTGCAACCTCGGTTTTGCCGTAGCCAACATCACCGCAGATGAGGCGGTCCATGGGTTGTTCTCCCGCCATATCGGTAAGGGTATCTTCAATGGCCTGGGACTGACCGGCTGTTTCGTCATAAGCAAAAGAGTCTTCCAGCTGGCGGTAAAGCTCTCCGGGCGGTGAGAATTGATGTCCCCTGCGCAGTTCGCGGCGAGCATAGATGTCAAGCAGTTCCTGGGCAATCTTCCAGACCGCCTCGGTGACTTTCTTTTTGGTGGTCTGCCAGCGGTTGGAACCCAACCTGTCAAGGCGTGGTTGTTGGTCACTTAACCCCTGATAACGGCTGACCCAGTGCAGCCGATCTACTGGAACATAAAGTTTGTCACCGCCTCGAAACTCTATCTGCATGAAATCGCTGAGCTGCCCGGCAAGCTCCATATTGATGAGGCCGCAAAAGCTACCCAGGCCATGATCACGGTGAACAACGATGTCGCCGGGTGCCATGGTTTCAAGCTGGACAGGTTCTCCCTGCTGCTTACGCTTTTTCGGACGGCTGGTCAGGAGGCGCTTTTCTCCAAACAGTTCGGCGGTTGAGAGAAAATGGAGCTGTTCCTCTTGCAGGTCGAAGCCCCTGCTGAGAGGGTGCTCGACGAGGTGGACCCTTCCTGCTGTAAGCTTATCCTGTATGACAGGGACGCTATGATGGAGGGTTTGCAGCTGATAGGCCTTGAGCATTTCTTCCATGTGTTCAGCTTGTCGGGAAGATTTGCAGGCGATAACCGTTGTCTCACCTTTTTTCGACCAATTAATCAGTCGATCGGCCAGCGGGGCCAGAAGGCCATGTTTTTTACGCTGCAGTTCTATTTCCTGGGCAATAAGGCTGTGATTGCCGCTGGGCAGATCAACGGATTCGGCATGACTGTCCGGGTCAGGCAGTTGGCACAGAGCAACACGGGTTCGTGCTTTCAGGTGATCCTCCAGCTCCCCTGCAGACAAAAAAAGCTGTCCGGGGGGGATCGCAGCCTTTTCTGCAACCATTGCTTCGGTATAATTGGCTGTGATCCGTTCCCGGATCAGTTCTGTATGCTGTTTGCAATCTGCAGGGTCCAGAGTAACAACAACGGAATCTGGAGGCAGGTAATCAAAAAAATGCTGTAATTTTTGCCGGTGGCTATACAGCAGGGGTAGGAAGAATTCACAGCCGGCAAAAGGGATGTGGGCACGTAACTGACCGACAACATGCTTTTGCTCTTGGGCGGGCCAGGAATATTTTTTTGTTTCCCGTTCAAGAAACCTGAGCCAGTCAACCTGATCGCCTTCTCCTGGAAAAAGCAAGTCCGTTGCCGGGAGGAGGATAGCCTCCTCATATTCATCTTTTGAACGTTGAGTGACAGGGTCAAATGAGCGGATGGATTCAATGGTATCGCCAAAGAAATCCAGACGCAGGGGGAGGGGGTCACCGTGGGCCGGCGGGGGGAAAATGTCGACAATTCCGCCACGGATCGCCATGTCCCCAACCTGACGAACCATGTCGCAATGCTCATATCCGGATGCGGTAAGATTGTGGATGAGTTGTTCCCGATCGGTATCCTCTCCGCTGATGACCAGTTCACAATGATTATTGAGCACCTGTCTAGGAATGACTCGCCGGAGGACCGCTTCCGCTGAGGTGAAAACGATGACAGGCTCATCGGTTTCCTGGAGCTGATAGAGCGTTGACAGCCGAGAGCCGGTTGTCGCTGGGTCAGGAGAAAGGGCGGTATACGGTGGAATCTCGAAGCTCGGATATATCAGGATCTGCGAGGAGGTAAAGAGTGCTGTATCGCGGGCAATGGTTTCAAGCTGGTCATCGGCGGATACAATGCAGCAAACAGTCTTTTTCAGTTGACTGGCGCCTCTGGCGAGAAGCAGGGCACTGCTGCTTCCCGACACGCCAACAACGTCAAGCTGTATCCGAGGTTTTTCCAGCAGCCGCCTGAAAATCGACTGCATATTGATAACCGTTAGAATGCTCCGCCCATGGTGAAGTCCCAGTTTGAATTGTCTTCACCGGGCTGCTGGTCGAGGTTGAATCCCCAGGCCAGTCGAATCGGCCCCATGGGTGACATCCAGAGAAAGCCTATACCAGCAGTCTTTTTATAATCGCTGAAATCCCAGTTGTCTTCTACTGCGTAGACGTTACCGAAATCAGTAAAGACTTCTCCATGGAGACCGGCTTCCTCCAGCAGTGGAAACTGGACGGCAATGTTGGCATACCACATCTTGTCACCGCCGATTTTTTCACCGGTAACAGGATCAAGAGGGCTGATGCTTGCAGAAGGAAAGCCGCGAATACTGTTCATGCCGCCAAGGTAGTAGCGTTCATAAACCGGAAGCTTGGCGTCGTCATCGGTAAAGGCCTGACCAATAGCCCCCTTGACATGGAAAACCGATTTCCAGATGATGGGAAAGAACCAGCTGCTTGTTCCTTCAACCTTGGTAAACTCGGCATCACCACCAAGCCACCCTCCGGCATGGCGGACACTGAACGAGTTCCTTGATCCGGAATCCGGGATAAACTGTTTGTTACGGGTATCCCTGAGCAGGCGGGCATTGACGGCGCTGGTCAGGTTGATGTTTTCGGAATCTTTAATAATCTGTGAGGCGTTTTCGGCCACATCGTGGAATCCTTTGTGTAATCGTCATATTCCCTTTCCCAGTTGTACAGGTCGACTCCGGCAGAGACCTTGGAGTCCATAAATCTTGGGTTTGTATAGCTCAGGTTAAACCGGGTTGTTACACCGCTCAGGTTGACGGACAGTGATAATCGGTTGCCGGTTCCCATGAGATTGTTTTCGGAAATCTCACCCATGAACAAAACCGACTCGGAAGAGCTGTACCCTGCGCCAATGCTGAATTGGCCGGTGGACTTCTCCTTGACATCGACCATGACGTTCATCTGGTCTTCACTCATGGTCGGTTGGGGGGTGACCGTGACCTCTTCAAAAAAACCAAGCCGTTGCAGTTTTTGGGTGGATGTCCTGATCGCCTTGGAGTCAAACACACCGCCCTCTTCCACCGTCAAATCGCGACGGATAACGTTATCACGTGTTCGTGTATTGCCGCGTAGTTCAACTCGATTGAAGTAAACCAGGGAGCCTTTGTCTATCTTGAGGGCTATATCTACCCGCTTTCCGGACTCAGCCTTGTTAATTTTCGGATTAATTTCGGCAAAGGCATAGCCGTTTTCGGCATAGAGATCCGTTAGTTTCAAGCTGTCTTCTCGCAGAGCCTGGCGATTGAGAAATTTTTCTTTACGTATGGACAGCATGGAGATCAATTCGGCTTTGTCCTTGATAAGGTCACCTTCGATGTCAACAGTCCCTACTCGGTATCGAGGGCCTTCCTCAATGGGAAAGGTTATGTGTAGGGCATTGTCTTTTTCTTCAACCGCAGGTTCTCCGACTTTCGCCTCAATAAAACCATGATTATGATAAAACGAGGCCAGCCTTCCGGCATCTTGCTGGAGAACATCCATTTTCAGGACCCCGCTCTCGGTCAGCCAGGACAGCCAGTTCCAGGTGCCGGTTTCAATAACATCTTCAAGGTCGTCGTCATCGAAAGATGTATTGCCCTGAAAGGTTATTTTTTCAACCGAGATTTTTTCACCTTCCTCTATTTGAAATCGGACATCAACCGTTTGTTCGGTCGGGTAGCTAAGCGTTGCCGTTACCTCGGTGTTGAAATAACCTTTGGACTTGTACAGGCCTTTGATGCGTTGTACGCCTTCGTTGATCTTTGCCGGGTTAACGATGGAATTGGCGGTAATATTAGCTGCTTCTCGAACATCTTCTTCTGATATTGCATCGGTGCCGACGAAGCTGATTGCACTGATGAGTGGTTTCTCCTTGACTTGAAAGACGACCGCTTTTCCTGTGGAGGTGTCGGTTACATCAATGGCAACATCATCAAAGTAGCCCATGGAGAAAACGGACTTGAGATCCTGTCGCAATTCGGAAGGGTCATAAAAATCACCGGGCTTGGTATTGATCTTACGGAGAATGGCACCGGAGTCGATCCGTTCGTTTCCGGCAGGTGCTATGGATGCAATAATCACACTTCGCTTGGTGAACCTGAGGATATCGGTGACGGCATCGTGGGTAACTAAATCCAGTTCGCCTACGCTTGATGCCTCTTGGAAGAAATTATGGAAAGCTACTGGGTTGAGCACATCAAAAACAGAAACATCGAGGCTGATGCGTTCTCCGATTTGTGTGAGGCTGCCAACGGCAATGTAATCATACCCGGTTTGGTCTGCAACCCGGGTAAGGGCCGTTGCCGGTGGAGGCCAGGTGCCTTCGTAGTCTACAAGCTTTGCCGCCTCGTTTCTGGGGATGAGTGCGAGCTGTTTTGTGTCCAGCTCGCGTGCAAGGGCCTGGTCCACTTGTTGCTGCAGCTCTATTTTGTTTGGGGCGTTGACCTTCAAAGGAAAAAAAGCAGTGTTCTGGTTATCTGCCTGTGCCGTAAGCGGAAAAATAAACGAAAACAGCAATAGCAGGAAGGGCACGGTTCGTGAGGTAACGTAAGGGATTTGTTGAAGCTGTAGTTGCAACTGCATGAACGTTTCCTGGGGGGATTTGTTGAAGCTGTAGTTGCAACTGCATGAACGTTTCCTGGGGGTATGTGTCGTTGATTGAGTTTGATTGGAGACTTTTGGACAGCGGTATCCAGTCCATAAATGAATCAGGCGTCATTATGCCATGTTCAGGGAAAATTGCAATGGATTATGACTCGGATGCTTCTTGAATTGCCATGGCTGGGAGGTGTTGTTTATCCAGAAGTTCGGCAACCCGATCATGAAGGACTGTGGCAAGTTTCTGTTTGTCTTTTGGGTTGTAATCAGCGGTAGGGATAGGCTTACCGATACGAATAACGATTTCACCGCCTTTTGGCAGTAATTTACCCTTGGGCAATATTGAGGAAGCGTTATTGAAGCCAATAGGGACAACCGGCACTCCCGATTTTATAGCGAGGAGGATGGCACCGGCTTTGAATGGTTGTAACGTGCCGTTCTGACTACGAGTCCCTTCAGGGAAAATGAGAACTGAGCTGCCGTCGCTGATACGCTGGGCGGCCTGGGAAAGGCTTTTGAGCGCTTCTCGTCCCCGGGAACGATCGATTGAGATGTAGCCGACTTTGCGCATGGCCCGGCCAAAGATGGGAATGTTAAAGAGCTCTTTTTTGGCAATCCATCTGAAGTCATGGGGGAAATAGGCCTGAAAACTGTAGATGTCGAACTGGCTGGTATGGTTGCCGGCAAAGACATAGGTCGCCTGTTTGTCAAGATACTCCGTCCCGCTTACCCGTATGGTTACACCTGCAATTCTGGTTAAAATCCTGGCCCATGCCCTTGGGTACCGTTGCGCTTGCGTGGCGGACCTGTTCAGGAAAAAGGTGTCAAGGATGGCCAGCACGCAGACTGTAAACGTTAACAAGGGGATTGTGAGAAGAAAGAGCAAGGATCGGAGAAGTTGCAATGGCGTCATGGAAAGAGGGGGTTATTGTTTGTCCTGAACATCGACAAAGGGTGCGGTCGAATCGGCGTGGATGGAGTTGAGTAAGTCTCTTGGATTGAAACGGAAGTCATCTTCCAGGTCATTACAGCCGAAAAACTCTTCGTTAAAGGTGGTGATAAGGTTGAGGTGTCCCCAGCGAGTCAGGTAATAGATGACCAGTTTGGGCAAAGCTGTAATGACGGTCTCATCGGGAAAGGGATCGACAAAGCTTGACTCCTCAAGCTTGTCGCTGCTCAGTGTCTGTGGTTTGTAGAAGCTTTCCAAAAACATTAACTCCGGCGGCAGTCGCACCCCAATGCCAAACCAGTTCAGGGCCTTTGCCAGTCGTTCAAGAAAATATTTACCGGAACGGATCACCGGATAGGGGAAATAAATCTCGTTTGGTCTTTTGAGCTCCAGATAGGAGCGAATAGTAAGGATGAGCTCGTCCAGGGCTATGGGGTCTTTGTCGACGAAATGGTAGGTCTCTCCTGAGAATTCTTCCCTGTGGTCGAGCGCATGGTGGACAAGATAGGGGAGTTTGTTGGCATTGGTGTAGGAGTGTTGGATACCTTTTTTAGTAAACAGAAAGGGCATGGACTCATCGGCAATGGTGAAAAACAGACGGTGAAACCCCTGGATTTTATGATCATGCTCTCCATAGACGATGGCCAGTCGAATAACCGTATAATCAAGGCCCTGCTGTTTGCCCATGTATTTTAACGTGCGCTCGCTCATGAGCTTTGATTTAGCGTAGTTGCTCAGGTGGGGCGATAAGGGCAGGTGGTCCTCTTCGGTCAGGTTCTCGCCGCTGGGAAGTGTGGAGGCGGAACTCATGTGGATATACGGAATGTTGAGAGCGCAGCAGGCCCGTGCCAGGTTGACCGTACCCAGGTAGTTGACTTCAAAAGCGAGCTGGGCGTCACTGTCCAGGGCAGCCATGGCTGTGTTGATAACAAAATCAGGACGAACCCGTCGCAGGTACGCCTTGATATCTTCCGCCATGCGAATGGAAAGCTTTTTTGAGCTCGGAGCCCGGATGTCTATAACGTCGGCTGTTTTCGTCTTGAAATAATGGGCCAGCGTGCCTCCAATTAGACCAGAACCACCGATGAGAACCCCAAGTCGTTTTTTTTTCTGTGCTGCCTGAACCATTGTGTCTCAGGTTAAAGG
>CALZIH010000213.1 GCA_945787305.1 uncultured Desulfobulbaceae bacterium
TGCCAGGGATTGTCTATTTTTGGTGACCATGGCGATGTAATGGCCGCCCGCCAGACTGGTTGGGCAATGCTGGGTTCTCAGAACGTCCAGGAAGCCCAGGATCTGGCCCTCATTTCCACCCAGGCAACACTGGCTTCACGTATCCCGTTCATGCATTTCTTCGACGGCTTCCGCACCTCCCATGAGATTCAGAAGATGGAGCAGCTTTCCAATGAAGACATGCTGGAAATCATTGATGAAGATTTAATCGTCGAGCATCGTAAACGGGCACTGACACCGGACCGTCCTTCCATGTCCGGTACGGCTCAGAATCCGGATGTCTACTTTACCGGCCGTGAAACAGTCAACAAATATTACAATGCTGTGCCCGGTATTGTTCAGGAGACCATGGACAAATTTGCCGCCCTCACCGGCCGCCAGTATCATCTTTTTGATTATCACGGTGCTCCGGACGCAACCGATGTGATTGTCATCATGGGCTCAGGTGCTGAAACCACGGCAGCGGCCATTGACTACCTCGCCGCTCAAGGCCAAAAACTGGGCATGGTCATTGTTCGTCTGTTTCGCCCCTTTGATGCGAAGGCCATGGTCAACGCGCTGCCTTCCACCGTGGAACGTATCACCGTTCTTGACCGATCCAAGGAACCGGGCTCCATGGGTGAGGCGCTGTACCTTGACGTTCGCGCTGCCATTGGTGAGGCTGTTGAAGCCAATCCGACCCTGTTCATGCCCCTGATCCTTTCCGGTCGCTACGGTTTGGGATCTGCCGAGTACACTCCTGCCATGGTCAAAGCCGTATTCGACAACATGGCTTCCATGGCCCCGAAGAATCACTTTTGTGTCGGACCCAACGATGACGTCGCCTTCACCAGTCTCACGTATGACAAATCATTCAACATTGAGGGTGATGATGTCTACAGGGCTATGTTCTTCGGCCTCGGTTCTGATGGAACCGTTGGCGCAAACAAGAACACCATTAAAATTATCGGTGGTGAAACCGACAACTCTGCCCAGGGCTACTTTGTTTACGACTCTAAAAAATCAGGTTCCATGACCGTGTCTCATCTGCGTTTCGGTGAGAATCAGGTTGTCGCACCCTATCTGATCAACAAGGCAAGTTTTGTGGCCTGCCACAACTTTACCTTCCTGGATCATTACGACATGCTTGCCAACCTTGAAGACGGCGGC
Source organism: uncultured Desulfobulbaceae bacterium (assembly GCA_945787305.1). GTDB lineage: Bacteria > Desulfobacterota > Desulfobulbia > Desulfobulbales > Desulfobulbaceae > DRLX01. The sequence continues at coordinate 1,189 of CALZIH010000213.1, forward strand.
ACATTGCTGTTGACCTCGCCCTACCCGAAAACCAAAATCTGGAACCACCTGCCGGCAAAGGTACAGCAGCAGCTTATCGACAAGAAAGCTAAATTTTACATCATTGATGCCATCAAGCTAGCCGAGGCCCTTGGCCTGGGTGCCCGCATCAACATGATCATGCAGACCGCCTTTTTCCTCATCTCCGGTATCCTCAAGAAAGATGAGGCCATCAAGGCGATCAAGGATGCCATCAAGAAGACCTACGGCAAAAAGGGTGACAAGGTCGTCAACATGAACTTTGACGCCGTTGACGGTGCAGTCAACAATATCGTTCAGGTCAAGGTACCCAAAAAGATCACAGGCCATGAATTCCAACAGGATAAATCTCAGATGCCTGCCGATGGCCGCTGGCCAACCGCAACCAGCCAATGGGAAAAACGAAACATCGCCGTGCATGTGCCGGAATGGGATGCGGACACCTGCATCCAGTGCGGCCGCTGCTCGCTGGTCTGCCCCCATGCCGTTATCAGAATGAAAATTGTTGGCCCGGCGGACCTGAAGGCTGCCAAGGCTACGAAATCCTTTAAGACAGCAGATGCGGTAGGTAAGGAGTTCAAGGGCAAGAAGTTTACCATCCAGATTTCTACCCGCGACTGTGTAGGTTGCTCCCACTGTGTCAGGGTCTGCCCTGCCATTAAAAAAGACAAGGACGGAAACAAAACCAGTGAATCTGCACTCAAGATGATTGCCAACACCGAGGCGGTCACCAAACGCGAGGCCAAGAACTGGGATGTTTTCATGGCCCTGCCTGAGATGGACAACAGCTCCGTTAACCCGATGACAATTAAGGGCAGCCAGCTGAAACGGCCGTTGTTTGAGTTCTCCGGTGCCTGCGCCGGCTGTGGAGAGACCCCGTACATCAAGCTTGTTACCCAGTTGTTCGGTGACCGGATGATGATCGCCAACGCTACCGGCTGTTCTTCCATCTATGGCGGCAACCTCCCGACTACACCATACTCGCAACGTGAAGACGGCCGTGGCCCAGCCTGGTCCAATTCTCTGTTCGAGGATAATGCCGAATACGGCATGGGTATGCGTCAGGCTGTAAACAAGCTATCCCTGCAGGCGGTTGAACTTGTGAATTCTGCAGCTGCTGAAAAGCTGATCACCAAGAAATTCGCCAAGGAACTGCTCGAGGCCAGCCAACAGACCCAAGAGGAAATCGAAGCCCAACGTGATCGGGTTGCGACTCTCCAGGAGACTCTTGCCAAGTCCAACGCTGTGATTGCCAAGCGCCTCTACCATGTTGCCGACTACCTGGTGAAAAAATCCGTATGGTGTTTCGGTGGTGACGGCTGGGCCTATGATATCGGTTACGGCGGTCTGGATCACGTTCTGGCCTCCGGTGAGAACATCAATGTTATGGTTCTAGACACAGAGGTGTACTCCAACACCGGTGGTCAGATGTCCAAGTCCACCCCGCGTGCCGCTGTAGCCCAGTTTGCTGCCGGTGGTAAGAAAATGCCCAAGAAGGATATGGGTATGATTTTCTCCACCTACGGCAACGTCTACGTTGCCCGGGTGTCACTGAGTGCCAATCCTCAACAGTTGGTGAAAGCTATAAACGAAGCCGAGGCCTACAACGGCCCGTCCATCATCATTGCCTACGCTCACTGTATCAATCACGGTATCAACATGGCCACAGCACCAGACCAGCAGAAAAAAGCTGTTGAAAGTGGTCACTGGCCACTGTACCGTTATAATCCGATGCTGGAAGATGAAGGCAAAAACCCGCTGATCATTGACTCCAAGGAACCGACTATCTCCTTTGCAGACTACGCACTTGGTGAGAACCGGTACCGGATGTTGAAGATGTCCAATCCTGAAATGGCTGATGCACTTATGGAAGCCTCCCAGAAGGACGTTGACAAGTCTTTGAAATTCCTGAAGAGCCGATTTAGCGCCCTGCAAGAAGACTAATACCCTTCTGGTTTACTAGCAGTACACAAAAACACCCCGTCGGTTTTCTCCGACGGGGTGTTTTGCGTTTGAACCAACAGACCAGATACTTGCTTGATTTTTTTTAACGTTACAGATGATTCTCTGAGAGAGAAGGCTTTGTTGCAGGTTGTGCGCCGTTTGATTTTCTCAGCGATACAGGTAGCGGCAAGGAGCATTCAACTCGATATCGTTCATGTATCCCAGGAAGTATAGGGCGTCTTGAAAAGATTGGAATTAAAGTAGCGCTGATCATCAGTCACCTCATTACCAATCCAATCGGGTTTATCAAACTGTTGGTCTTCACGTTCTAATTCTATCTCGGCTACAACAAGGCCTCGGTTTTCACCAAAAAACTCATCGACCTCCCAGACAAAACCACGATACTCGATCTTGTAGCGTTTCTTTTCAATAATCGGTTTCTCACAGAGTTCGTCGAGCAGATCATTGGCATCCTCAACCGGAATTTCATACTCATACTCCAGCCGTGTCGCACCGACACTGACCCCCTTTACAGTCAAAAATCCTTTATCTTCAATCGTCCGCACCCGAACTGTTCGCTCTTTCTGCGAACAGAGGTATCCCTGGCGATAGGCTATTCCTCGGGCAAGCTGTTGCCAACCATCACCTGCTAACAAAAATTTTTTTTCTATCTCAGTACCCATAACGGATTACCTCTGAATTAAACGGCAAGAAATCTAGTTATTGACCTGCAGAAGGCTCTTGAACATCGGCTGTGTCCTTTATTTTGGCACCGGTATCCTCTTTCTCAACAAGCAAACCGCTTTTCAATAATTTCTTTGCAATATCAGCACAGTATGTATTTATCTGACTCAACGCATCCATCAGTTCCATATGAATAGAATGGGTTTCCACTGAGTCTTCCTTCATGGCCAGCATACGCTCCAGATGGTGCTTGCGCAAACGGGAATCAAACTGAGCGTAACGGCTTTTCTTTTTTTTCACCTTACGAGCTAACGAAACGTCCATACGGGTCATCATCTCCTTGAGCCGGTCTAACTGCTTTCCGATTTTTTCATGATATCGAATGAGTTCTATTTTTCCTTCCTCTGAAAAATCCGCCTTGATGTGCTCTTTCTTTTTTACCAATGGAACAATCTGCTTGGTGATGACATCGCCAATTCGCTCCATGGAATCAAGTAAGGCTATAAGAGCGTTGACTTCACTGCCCTGGCCTTCAGCGAGTTCCTGGCGACTGATATCCAGAAGGTAACGCCTGATACGCTCTTCCAGAAAGTTGATCTTTTTCTCTCTCATTTGGATTCCCTGGAGCAGGGTCAGTTGTTCAGGAAACACCTCGTCTCGCTTGGTCTTCTTGGAAAGAAAAGGTACCATTGCCGCACGATGCATTCGACCCAGCAATTTTGCCATCCGTGCTATCTCGGCGCTTGCAAGCTGCAATGCTATGGCAGGAGTCGAAATAATCGAATCGTCAAGATGCAACGTAGCAGGATCAATCAATTTATCCTTTGCCATTTCCGGGATTATACGGACGATCAGCCTGCCAAAAAAGCCGATAAACGGCAAAAATACAAGGCCGACACTCAAATTAAAAACGGTGTGGGCATTGGCCACCTGTCTTGCTGTTCCAGAACCGAATATTGCAGCCACCGAACGAACCATCTCGGCAAATTGAGGAATCCAGAACAAAAAAAGCAAGGCACCACCGACATTGAACAGAACATGGGCAAGCGCCACCCGTTTTGCCTCTCTGGATGAACCGATAGCCGCAAGACCTGCGGTAACACAGGTGCCGACATTTGCTCCGATAACGACCGAAATTCCCGCATCAAGGGTTATCAGGTTTTGCTGGGCCAGGACGATAACAACCCCGGTTGAGGCACTGGAACTCTGCACCAAAGCGGTAAAGGTTGCGCCTGCCAGAACACCCATGAATGGATTATTCAACCCTTCCATGATCCGTATAAACTCGGGGTAGGTACGTAGTGGTACCATGGTATCGCTCATCAGCTTCATACCGTAAAATAAAATGCCAAAACCAAGCAGTATGTCGCCGATACTTTTTGATCGGTCGTTTTTCCCTAACATTCTCAGACCAAAACCGGCAATGATCATTATTAACGCATAGTCGGTGAGTTTGAAGGCCACCATCTGGGCGGTTATGGTTGTACCGATATTGGCCCCCAAAATAACACCGAGTGACTGGACAAAAGTCATCAGTTCGGCCTGGACAAACCCGACCAGCATTACAGTAGTGGCGCTGGAAGACTGAATAATCATGGTGACAAAAGCGCCGACACACAAAGCAATAAAACGGTTACGGGTCAGAGAGGCCAGGATCGCGCGCAGTTTGTTGCCGGCAGATCGTTTCATGCCTTCGCTCATTTTCTCCATGCCGTATAGAAAAAAAGCAAGGCCGCCGAGCAGGCCAACGGTCAATAAAAACCAGGATATTGTTTGCCCCTCTTGATCAGCAGCATAAAGGGTATCTGGTGGCAGCACGGTCACAACCAGAGCTATCAGAATGATTATCGGCAAAAAAAATGTTTTCAGATTCATAGATTACGAGCTTATTTATGATGGAGAGGACACAGCGACTTAACAATAATGGAACCAATGAACTTGTTTTTACTATACCATCAGAAAGGTTATACAGAGAAGAAACATTTCACCCTATCGGGTAATGCACTTGAAACCGATAAATGGATCTACAGGCAGAAAAAGGCTGCACCATTATGGCCTCGACCGCATATATTTCATTGAATCGCCACCTCGTTTCTGCTTCAATACATAAGGCTACCTTGAAAAATTGTATTTTCGCCCGACCTCGGCGTTATGCTGAAAATTTTATCCTGGGAATGTCCTGCCTGTGGTAAAATTATTCGCATTCCTCGGAGTCTACGCTTACCTTATCTCGAACGAAAATCCTAATTTTTCAAGGCACCCATAAGGAACAGGAAGATACGATTCACAGGAGACTACATGGTCGATGCAATAACCGAATTTTACCAGACCCAGCTGCCGCATTCTGAACTGAAAAACAACACCCTTCAGGCCGACTGTCCGTTCTGTGCCGACCAGGATGCAAAGACCTCTGGCAAGCTTGTGGTGTCTCTTAACCAAGCCAGTTATTTTCATGGATATTTCCGCTGCACGAATCGGTGTGTTGCCGGTGGTTTCTCCCTCCATTTTGCCCGCCTGCAAAAAATTCGTTTGCAGCAGGTGCCAGGCTTTGACCCTGACCGTGATTACAATGCATCGCAGGTTGAATACCCTGTAAAAAACATAAACGGTGAAATACTCAGTTTCAGGGAAAAAATGACCGATCAACTGTACGAACGTTTTGCAGAGATCGGCATCGACAGGGAAGTACTCGCCGAAATGAAAGTCGGCTACAATGGTCGATACCTAATTTATCCATATATCCAGGATGATGGCAATTGCTACTCGGCCCATTGCGTGCATCCGAACAAACCCGAAGACACCTTCTGGTATGGAGAGGAAAACTTCTCCCGGGGACCGTATCGTATCTTTAACAGCGGTGATATCAGGTGCTGTGAAAACGGTAGCCTGGTCATCACCGAGGGTGAAGAAAACCTGTTAGCACTAAAGCAGCTCGGCCTTCCCTGCATCGCTGTACCAACCATAGGCGAGTTGGAACAACTCGATCCGATTCGTCTTTTTGTAAACCATAATCAGGAATCGGAAACTGCCGCCCGTCTTTTTGCCGAACGCTTCGGCTACAAGGTTCGTCTTGTAAACTGGCCGGAGGAAACTCCCAGTAAATATTCAATTACGGATCTTTCACGGGATAATACAAAACAATTTCAACAGACAGCCTTTGCCCTGATCAAAATAGCCCGCTCTTTTTCTCCTTTTGGTTCACCGGAACACGAACGTCTGCGTTTCCTGGAACAACTGCAGCTTGAATCGGGAAGTAGTTATCAAACCATGCAATCCGGTTTTCCACAGCTTGACCAGGCATTGGGTGGAATCCACGGGATAAATATCATGGGTGGAACTCCTAAAGCCGGTAAATCCTGCTTTTTTATCCAAATAGCAACTAAAATGGCCCGGAGAAAAATCCCGGTTATTTATTATGACTTTGAAAACGGCCGACAAAAAATATATCTGCGAACCCTGAGCCGGTTGAGCCAACTCTCAACGGCGCAGATCAAGAATGGACCGACAAGGGAGGAGGAGAAAACACGACTGCATAAAGCACAGCAGGATCTTACCAATATGCTTCCCTGGTTCCGGGTTGTGACCGACCGAAAACTTACCCCTGAACTCATGCGTCGTCACATCGATTTTCTCCGTCATGAAACCCACTCCGACTACACGCTGGTAGTCATTGACAGTCTCCATAAGCTACCGTTTAAGGATTTCTCCGAACGTCGCACAGGTATAGATGCGTGGCTGCGGCAGCTTGAAGCTATTCGCGATGAGCTCAACGTCTCCTTTCTGGTTATCTCTGAACTTTCCCGTGGTGCCGGGGGGCAGTATGACGAGCAGCCGCATATGGGATCCTTCAAGGGTTCAGGGGATATTGAATATTCGGCCGACAACGCCATGGTCCTCCTTCCGCAATGGGATCCCTTTGATACCAGTCCACCTGAAAACCGCTTCAATGATTTATGGCTCGTTGCCAGCCGTGAGCAAAGCCCAGGCCGTATCAGTTCCTATCGCCTGGACTTTCCTTACTGGGGATTCTCTGAAGCCGATTAAGATCGGATCAGCGGTTTTAGCCCCCACTTGCAATTACGATACCGAAACAAAACGCATGACAACGACGATATACCTCCCTATCCGGTGAGTGAATTTCTTTCTCAAGCGATCCCCCGTTTGCTCGTTACACTCAATCATAACAGACAATTATAAACGTAAACAAGAGTAACAGACACCCTGACACGATCAGGCACCCTTTTTGAATGGAAAAAGTATGTGTATGGAACGGAGAAAATCACAACGACATAAGCTGCACCTTCGGCTTGAAATACAGGGAGAGGGGCAAAATGGACAGCCCTTTTGCGAGCAAGCCCAACTCGTCAATATTTCCGGTGGCGGCGCGCTGTTTTATTCACAGCAGATTGATCGATACTATCAGGGGCAGATGTTGGAAACACATATTTTGCTGCCCGGCCCTGCCGCCACAAACGGTAAAATGAAGACAACAGCGATGGTCTCACGACTTAACGGTAAAAATAACGACAAGGTAAAGGTGTCCATTCAATTCCAAAAGCCGCTTAAACTTTTCAGGGTTAATAAACAGCAGGTAGAG
>CALZIH010000214.1 GCA_945787305.1 uncultured Desulfobulbaceae bacterium
AAACAGCACCTCATCCTCCGACTTGACCTCGGGGCCATCGGCGGCTCTGCGCTGACAACCGATATTCCGGTGCCGAAAAACAGACAGTTTTCCGAAATGGAACAAAAGATTCCGGCTACCTATGTCCCGGGGCGTAATATTATTTTCCTGTCCCATGCACTGGCATGGGCAGAAGTACTCCGAGCAGAAGATATTTTTCTAGGGATCAATGCCGTTGATTACAGTGGCTACCCCGACTGTCGACCGGAGTTTCTCGCCGCCTTTGCCGAAATGGCGAACCTGGGAACCAAGACCGGCGCTGAAGGCACGCCTTTCCGCCTGCATGCTCCACTCATAGATATGAGTAAAGCTGAAATTATTCTGACCGGAACTCAACTCGGCGTCGACTACTCCATGACCCATAGCTGTTACGATCCGGTCGACAAACTGGCCTGCGGCAGCTGCGACGCCTGCCTGCTCCGATTGAATGGTTTTGCCGCTGCAGGTATTGAGGATCCGATACGCTACCGGGATAAATAATACAAACTGGCGACAAGAAAAGGCTCCTTACCCTAAACTTCATCGCCATAAAATGGTGACATGGAAAACGGGAGGGCCTTCTGTTCTACGTCTTCCCCGCCAGTAGAGGAAGCTGCACATGAGATGGATCAAACAAGCAAGTTATGGGTTACCCTGCCACCGACCATGGTCAACACAGCTCGTCCCTGTAATTTCCAGCCAAGAAAGGGTGAATTTTTACTCTTGGACACGACCTGATCCTTAAGGAAATGAAACTGCAGATCGGGATTAATTATGGTTATATCCGCCTCTGCTCCGGTGGTTAAAGAGCCGGCTTTGAGGCCGAGGATATTCGCGGGATTGACAGACATCAACTCAACAAGTTGCCGTTCGGTTATCACACCATCCCGAACCAGGGCAAGGGTCAGCGGCAGAGCTGTTTCCAGGCCGATGATGCCGTTTGCGGCCATATCAAACTCGACCTCCTTTTCCAGGATGGAATGGGGAGCATGGTCGGTTGCAATTGCGTCAAAGGTGCCATCGGCCAACCCCTGTCGAATAGCCAGACGGTCCTGCTCGGTGCGCAGGGGCGGGTTCATTTTGGCGTTTGTGTTATAGTCTTCAACGGCCTCTTCGGTAAGGGTAAAATAATGAGGTGTGGTTTCAGCGCTTACCCGAACCCCCCGTTTCTTGGCCGAACGGATGAGATCCGTACTCATTGCCGTACTGACATGGGCAATATGCACGGGTTTGCCCGTATATTCGGCAAGCGCAATTTCCCGATAGACCATTATGGATTCTGCAGCTGCCGGAATACCCCTCAGGCCAAGCCGGGTAGAAACCACGCCTTCATTCATGGAGCCATTACTTAAACTCGGCTCTTCACTGTGCGAAATAACAGCCAGGCCAAAATCACTTGCATACTCAAGAGCACGCCGCATAAGTTGGCTGTCGCGTACTGGTAGGCCGTCATCGGAGACCGCTACCGCACCGGCTTCCCGCAGCTCACCAAACTCCGCCAGCGACTGTCCCAGGCTTCCTTTACTGATGGCCGCTACCGGGTAGACCCTTGCAGACGCCTCTGCTGCCTGTTCCAATATCATAACGGTGACGGCCCGATTGTCGTTCACCGGCCGCGTATTCGGCATACAGGCCACTCCGGCGAACCCGCCCGCTGCTGCTGCGCGAGTACCGCTTAGAATATCTTCCTTATATTCTTCACCTGGTTCACGAAGATGAACGTGCATATCGATCAGGCCGGGCACAATCCAGCACCCACCGGCATCAACCTCGACTACATCTTTTTTCTCCTCTAGCGTATCTACTATCCGCCCGTCGATAACCAGCAGATCAGCGACTTCATCTCGAGAATTCTTCGGATCGATTATGCGACCGCCTTTTATCAGGTAACGTGTTGACATGACTCCTCGTTGTTAGGTATGACTCAAAGTGTGCCCTTTCTGTTAGGTATTGCCCATAACGAGATACAGCATGGCCATCCGGACAGCTACTCCGTTCGTCACCTGATCAAGGATCACGGACCGGCTGCCATCGGCAACATCAGGCATCAGCTCTATACCGCGGTTAATCGGGCCAGGATGCATAACAAGGGCATCCGGCTTCGCCAAAGCAATAACATTCCGGGTCACACCGAACTTTCTCGCATACTCACGAAAGGAAGGCAGAAGTGAATCATTTTGCCGCTCCTTTTGGATACGCAGGGTCATAACCACATCGGCATCTTCGACCACCTCATTTAGGCTACTGCAGACAGTCGCACCAAGATGATCCAGTCCTTTGGGAATCAGGGTGCTGGGCCCATAAACAAATACTTCGGACCCCATCTTCGTAAAGCCAAGGATACCTGAATGGGCAACCCTGCTATGGAGAATATCTCCGATGATGGCAACTTTCAAACCATCAAGTCGTCCCTTTTTCTCCCGGACAGTCAACATATCGAGCAACCCCTGGGAAGGGTGCTCATGCGTTCCATCGCCGGCATTGATCACTGCCGCATCGACATATCGAGTGAGCATATGCGGAGCACCTGAACAGGAATGCCTGATAACAATGGTGTCTGGATTCATGGCCGCAATATTTCTGGCCGTATCGATTAGGGTTTCCCCCTTGGTGGCACTGCTGGTGGAAGCGGATATATTAAACGTATCGGCGCTCATACGTTTTGCAGCAACTTCAAAAGAAAGACGAGTTCGAGTGGAGGGCTCGAAAAATAGATTGATGATGGTGTTTCCGCGCAGGGTGGGAACTTTTTTAATAGGCCGCGACGATATTTCCTTGAAGGATTCCGCGGTGGTTAAAATATGATGAATATCATCTGCGGTTAAGTTGTCGATACCGAGAATGTGACGGTGTGGGAAAAAATATCCGGTAGTCATAGTTCCAGTTTAGTGAACCAAATCCCCAATTCTGCTCCAACGAATCGAAGCAAAACGATCCAGAGAGAGTAAAGGCTTCTGAACGTCCCAGGACCAATATAGAATAAAAGCCTTGCCGCGTACAGCCTTTAAGTCAACAAAGCCCCAAAACCTCCCGTCAAAGGAATTGTCACGATTATCACCCATGACAAAAATATGATCTTTCGGGACCTCGGCAGGACCGAAATTATCACGAGGCCCGGCACTCGGAGGGCGAACTCTTTTATCTGTAAAGACCCCGTGTAAATCGTTATACGGCTGCCCGTTAACAATTATTTTCTTGTTCCGTATTTCAACAACATCTCCACCGACACCAATAACCCGCTTTATATAATCAAGCTTTGGATCCTTCGGAAATTTAAACACCACGATATCGTTCGGCTTTGGTTCTTTAACAGGTATAACAACCGACCCACTAAAAGGCACCTTTACACCATAAATAAACTTGTTGACCAATAGGTGATCGCCAATCAACAGCGTCGGCAACATGGATCCGGACGGAATTTTGAACGCCTGGACCACAAAGGTCCGAATAAGCAAGGCCAGGATAAGGGCAATAACAATCGCCTCTATTGATTCGCGAAGGGTAGATTTATTTTTCTTACTTTTCGGATTTACCATGCAATATCGTCTGCCTCAGGAAACAGTTATTTTATTAAAAACTGGCAGGAAACTACCCGAAAGCAACGTAAAACTCAAGTGAACATTTAACGGCAGGAGACTCTGACAACATACAAAATACAGCATTCCAAAGATATATGGCACCATATGTTGTGTACAATATGGTAACTGAGGCGCTATCTGGCTGTTTTTTAAGCAAGAAAAAATTAAAAAATAACATGGTTTGCTTGACAAAGTTTTTATTTTATGACCTTAATATCAACAGGCGATTAATTTTATGATTCTTTTTTTGGGAATGGATCAATCCGCCATCCAGAAGACCACACCCCGACCAACAGGAATACGCGCTTTATGGCAAAAAAAGACAATCTCGTCACCGGCGTTGACATCGGCTCTTCTGCCGTTAAGGTCTGCCAGCTGCAAAAAACAAACAAAGGCTATAACCTGGTAGCTCTAGGCAGTGCGCCCCTCCCACCTGGTACGGTTGAAGATGGGGTGTTGCAGGAGCCGGACGAGGTGGGCAAAATAATTGCAACCTTGTTTAAAAATCTTAAAATAAAAAACACCAAAGTAGGCATCTCAATCTCGGGCTATTCGGTTATTGTTAAAAAATTAAACCTTGAGGTAATGGAAGAGGAAGAACTTGCCGAGTATATAACCAGTGAAGCCGAACAGTACATCCCCTTTGATATTGAAGAAGTATACCTGGATTTTCAGGATCTCCAGACAGCAGGAGAAGAGGGGGAGCGGACCGACATCATGCTTGTTGCCGCCAAAAAAGAGGTAATCGATGATTATCTGGATATGCTGCAGGAACAAAAACTTAAACCGGTACTGGTCGATGTCGACGGTTTTGCGCTGGAAAATATCTGGGAAATGACAACCGAGAGCTTGTCAAATGTTGCGCTGGTCGACATTGGTGCTTCCAAGATGAACATCAATATTATTTCAAATGGCGCATCCGTATTGGCCAGAGACATCGTGGTGGGTAGTGACCAATTGACCGACCAGATAGCCAATGCGCTTGGCCTGGAGTATGAAGAGGCCGAAAAGGTAAAACTTGGACTCCTGCCAACCGGTGAGCACCAGGCCCAGATTGAAGAAATCTTCAACCAGACCTGCACACAATGGGTATTGGAGATAAAAAAGGCCATTGACCTGTATCTTGCCAACCACCCCGACTCTCCACTCGATCGGCTTATCTTAAGTGGAGGTGGATCCAAAGTGAAGGGTTTAAAAGCATTTATTCGTCAGGAAACGAACCTAGAAGTCGTTTCATTCAACCCTTTTCTGCAAATGAAAACCAATAAAAAGAAAATTGATCCGGATTACATTGATGCCATTGCCCCGGAAATGGCAATTGCCGCAGGCCTTGCAATACGTCCGGCTGCCTTTTAGAGACCTATGGTACGCATAAATCTACTCCCAGTCCGGGAAATCAAGCGCAGAGCGCAAGCAAAACAACAATTAACGCTGTTTGCTCTCGGGATGTTGTGTTTCTTGAGCTTGCTAGGCATTGTCGGTTTTATGCAGTCGAGCAAGGCAAGTCAATTACAGCAAGAAGTGGCCAAGATAAACCAGGAGAAACAACGCTACACGAAAATTTTAAATGAAATCAAAAAGCTAGAAAAAGACAGAGCCTTGCTTGAAAAACGTATCGGTATAATAGACAAGCTAAAAGCCGAATCATCCCTGACTGTTCATATCCTGGATCAAGTAGCCAATAACACACCTACAAAACG
>CALZIH010000215.1 GCA_945787305.1 uncultured Desulfobulbaceae bacterium
GGACAGGAAGATCCTTTTCTCATAAGTAATAAAGCAAAAATGAACTACCGGGCCTGGAACTTTACCCAGGCGGACAACTATTGCCGGGTCGATGTTGACCGGGAAAAGCAGCAAATAAAGGTTCGAGCTTTTGACAAAAACGGCAAGCTCATCACCGAGAAAGGCGATGGTATTCGTGGTCGACGCATGTCCGGCACCTTCAAACTTGCCCCCTGGTAACTGAAAACATTAACGGGGAAAACGTTACCCGAAACAGAGAGAATCTTAGCCAAAGACAATCCATATAAAATACTCGCGCAGAACTCCTGCCCTAATTTGAGGTACCCACTATGACGACACTATCCTCTCCACTTGCCCACATTAAACAACACTATACAGTCGTCGTTGTCGGCTCCGGGTATGGCGGCGGCATAGCCGCCTCACGACTGGCAAGAAGCGGCCAGCAGGTCTGCGTGTTGGAAAGGGGAAAAGAGCTATGGCCGGGTCAATACCCAAACACCTTGCCGGAGGCCATGCGTGAAATGCAGGCAGACTTTCCAGGTAAACATCTCGGTTCCCGGACAGGCCTGTATGATCTGCGGATCAATAATAATATGAATGTAGTTGTCGGCTGCGGCCTTGGCGGAACCTCTCTGATTAATGCCAGTGTTTCCCTGCAGGCCGAACCGCGCGTCTTTGAAGATCCCTGCTGGCCGGAACCGATCCGCACCGAGGCTGCCAGCGACGGGCAGAGTCTGTTGCAGGAAGGATTCAGAAGAGCGGAGCTTATGCTCCGGCCTGTCACCTATCCCGACACCGAACCGCGCCTGGAAAAAACGGAGGCACACAGGCAGTCTGCTGCGGCAATGGGCGAATATTTTTACCGTACGCCTATCAATGTTACCTTCAAGGACGGTGTCAACCACGCAGGTGTAGAGCAGAAGGCCTGTGTCTCATGCGGCGACTGTGTGTCCGGCTGTAACTATAGCGCCAAAAACACAACCCTGATGAACTACCTTCCCGATGCATTCAACCATGGGGCCGAGATATACACTGAAGTCAGTGTAAGCAGGGTGGCTAAAAGCAACAACGGATGGCTGATCTATTATCAGCCATCTGGTGTTGGCCGAGAAGTCTTCAATGGACCGGAACTCTATGTCCGTGCCGATATTGTCATCCTTGCGGCGGGGACACTGGGCACAACGGAAATACTGCTCCGTTCCCATGCCGCCGGTTTGAAGCTCTCACAGCGACTGGGCGAGGGCTTCACTGGCAATGGCGATGTACTTGCCTTTGCCTATAACAACGACCGCCCGATCAACGGGGTCGGTTTTGGCGACGCTAAACCAGGTGAATATGAACCGGTTGGCCCCTGCATTACCTCAGTTATCGATGCCCGCAACAAACCTTCACTGGAATCAGGCATGGTGTTGGAAGAGGGATCTCTGCCGGGCGCCCTGGCTCCGATTCTGCACAAAGCCTTATCCCTCGGTGCCGCCACTTTTGGCCAGGATACCGACAGTGGCCTTTGGGACGGCATCACCGAAAAATCACGCGAATTGGACAGTCAGCTGCGGGGACCTTACTTCGGGTCCACGGCCAACACCCAGACCTACCTGGTGATGAGCCATGATGAAGCCGACGGACGCATGTACCTGGCAAATGACAGACTTCGAGTTCACTGGCCCGATGTAGGGAAACAGAATATCTTTGCCAAGGTTGAAGACCAGCTGAAAAAAGCAATCCGGCCGCTTGGCGGCACCTACCTGCCCAACCCCATTTGGACTGAGCTTTTTGAGCATAGACTGGTGACCGTTCACCCCTTGGGAGGGTGCACCATGGCTTCTGAAGCCGAAAATGGTGTAGTAGACCATAAATGCCGGCTCTTTGCACAATCATCGGGAAAATCCGTTCATCCGGGCCTGTATGCCTGTGACGGCTCCATCATTCCACGCAGTCTTGGGGTCAACCCCCTGCTGACAATTTGTGCTCTTACTGAACGGGCATGCGAACTTATGGCCCAAGATCACGGCTGGGGAAGCATCGATGTGGATTCCCCCTCTCAACCTCCACCAGAGAAAAGACAAGAACCCAAACTCGGCATCCAGTTTACAGAAACCATGCGCGGCCACTTCTCTCCAGGCGACTCTGGTGATTATACTTCTGCCGCAGAAGAAGGAAAAAAAAATGGCGATATTTTCGAATTTACCCTGACCATTATCTCGGACAACCTGGAAGAGATGGTTGCGGACGAAAACCATAAAGCGGCAATGATCGGCACGGTCAATGCCCCGCTGCTGTCTAAACAGCCCTTAATGATTTCAAACGGCCGATTCAACTTGTTCACCCGTGACCCTGAAAATGTCGATACCCGTTTGATGCGTTACAGGATGCAGCTCACTGATACCAGTGGGGTTAGTTGGTATTTTTCTGGTTTTAAACGTATTCGCAACGACAAAGGGTTGGATCTGTGGCCGGACACAACGACCCTGTATTATACGGTGTATAAAGGAAGCGATGAAAATGCACCGGTACATGGCCGTGGCATACTCCATATCCTGGCCGATGACTTTGCCCGGCAACTGAAGACCTTCAAAGCCCGCAATGCTTCCAATCCTGCAGAAGCCCTGGAGGCGGTCGCCAGATTTGGCCGCTATTTTGCCGGCGCCACTTTTGAAAGCTTTGGCGCTATATTCACACCGGACCGTCTTTTTGACCCGGATGCCTTACCCCGTCAGCATCGGGATCTTCGGGTAGGGCCCATGGAGTCCCATTCTTTTACCACCGAAGACGGTGTTGACTTGCGATTGAGTCATTACCAGGGCGGACAAAAAGGACCGGTGCTCCTTGCCCATGGGCTTGGTGTCTCAAGCCGGATTTTCAGCACCGATACCATTGACACCAATCTACTGGAAGATCTCTATGCACATGGTTATGACGTCTGGTTGCTTGATTTTCGAGCCAGTATCGAACTGCCCGCAGCCCGTGGCCAATTTACGGCCGATGCAATCGCCCGATTCGACTGGCCCGCCGCCGTAGAAAAAGTCCGGTCACTGACGGCTGCTGAAGATATCCAGGTAATAGCGCACTGCTTTGGCGCCACCACCTTCATTATGGCCATGCTGGCTGGACTGCAACATATACGCTCGGCAGTCATCTCCCAGGTAGCAACCCACATGAAAGTCCCCCCGCTTTCTCAACTCAAAGCCGGCCTCTACCTGCCCGAGCTGCTTGAAACCATTGGTGTCGACTCCCTGGATGCCTATGTCGATCAACATGCCAACTGGCTGGAACGACTCTATGACAAGACATTACGCCTCTATCCAATCGAATTTGAAGAACGCTCCAATAGTGCGGTGGCCAGGCGGATTACCTTTATGTATGGTCAGTTATGGGAAACCGACCAACTCAACACCTTGACCCATGACAACCTCCACGAGCTGTTCGGCATAGCCAACATCCAGTCATTTGGGCATTTAACCCGAATGATCCGGACCGGTCACCTGGTGGATGCGCAAGGGAACGAGATATACATGCCGCATCTTGATCGTTTATCGATACCCATTCGCATAATCCATGGCACGGAAAATGCGACCTTTCTTCCCGAAAGTACAGAGATCACTTACGATCTGTTACGCCGGACCAATGATCCGAATTTGTACAGCAGAATACTTATCCCCCGCTATGGTCATATAGATTGCATTTTCGGCAAGAATGCGGCACAGGACGTCTACCCGTACATTGTCGAGCATTTAGAAAGCACAATGCAGGGTTGACCATGACAAGAGCAAGATATATTTGTCGCTGAAGTCGTAACGAGCTCCCATTGGCCCGATTTTTTGAAACAGGAGGGAAGGGAGAGGTGTCGACAGAAAAAAACCGTACTGTGCAGTCTTGTCGGAAGGGACAAAAGGGGAGCTACGTTCTGGCATAGAATTAGCTAGAAGAAAATGGCATCTTCAAGCACCTTGGTTACTGAATCCCTTTGCGTATTCGAAGGATGTTGTCCTTTATATTACTTAACGACATTACATTTTATAACATATCATCGGATTACCATCATCAACAGAGCAGAAGCCGGCATTTCACTACATGTTTCCTTGCCCTTTCACCAGAGCCTGCCTGCCCACCAACCATACGAACTGAAACAACTATATGACGCAAACTGTAAACCAATTGCTCAAGGCGGGATATTCAAATGTAATCGTGCCTTCCTTGCTCACCCTTATTCTTTTTATAGTAGCAGTATTTGGCATTACCCTTCCCACGCTTCGCACTAATCTTATTGAACAGAAAAAGAAACAGACAACCATCCTGACACAGACAACGTGGAATGTGTTGGCGCATTTTGAGCGCGAGGTGGCGGCCGAAAATATGTCCCTTGAAACGGCCCAATTTTCAGCCAAAGAACAAATACGAAGCATGCGATACGGCCCGGATGGAAAGGGCTATTTCTGGATAAATGACTTGCGTCCATTTATGGTTATGCACCCCTATCTCCCCGAACTGGAGGGGCAAGATCTATCAGGTGTTACTGGCCGCAACGGCACCTCTCCCTTTCAGGCATTCGTCAATGAAGCTAAAAGGCAAGGCGAGGGCTTTGTACCCTATTTATGGCAATGGAATGATGAGTCCGGCCGGATCGCCCCCAAACTTTCCTACATTAAATCATTCAAACCTTGGGGGTGGATTATCGGAACAGGGATGTATACCGATGACGTGAACAATGAAATCAAAGATGCTTCAAAAAAACTCATATTTTTCTCAACCGTCATTCTAACAGTAGTGGCCCTTCTCTTGGCCCGAATAATCGTACAGAGCAGGAAAGAAATTCAAAAGAAACAAAGAGCAGAAGCAGAAGTACAAGCCTACCAAAATAAATTAGAACGTTTAGTTGAAGAACGAACAGCTGAACTGAACAAGACATTGGAAGAAATCAAAACCCTCAGGGGAATCCTACCCCTCTGTTCCTTCTGCAAAAAAATCAGGGATGATCAAGGATATTGGAATCAAGTCGACGTCTATATTCAGCAACATTCCGAAGCCGACATCAGTCACGGCATCTGCCCTGACTGCTTACAACAGCATTATCCAAAGCTTGGCCAGAAACATAAACATACCAGGAAACCAATCAAGGTAAAATAGAAAATATACAGCAGAAACAGCACCCTATAGAGGTTTAGCTCCAGCATTGGTATTCCAGCGATGCTTCACAACACATTATCTTTATTGCATTGCGCCATTGAAAAGGATTGCACTCAAATCAAGTAAGGTATTCA
>CALZIH010000216.1 GCA_945787305.1 uncultured Desulfobulbaceae bacterium
AACCCCGAACGTCTGCAAGAGAACCTTGACGGTGCAGAGCTTTCCCTGAGCGTGGATGACATGCAAGAGATTGCACAACTGGATCGAAACCGCCGCTATGTACGTGGCGATTTCTGGGAAACTCCGGGTGGCCCCTATACCGTGACCAATCTTTGGGATGAAAAATGAGCTGAAAAACATCGTCCCTCACCCCCCCTGATGGGGTGAGGGGTAGAGGTGAGCAGAGAGCATATCGCTTTCTACATTATTCGTTCATTACCTTATCAAGATAGGTGATTGCCGAAATGCATGCCCCCTGAGGATCCTGAATCAAACAGAACCTGCCCACATCAGGGATATCCTGGGGTTCAATCAGAACCTTACCACCAAGTTGTTTCGCTTTTTCCGCCGTTGCGTCTACATCATTAACGGTGACGTAGGTTCCCCATGCCGGGGGCATTGCAGCTGTTTCCGGTGGGGTGGCCATCATACCACCGACCTCCCGGTCTCCGGCTTTGATAACGGTATAGGGCATTCCTTGCATGGGGAATTCTTCCATGGTCCAACCGAAAAGGCCCGTGTAAAATGTTTTTGCCCCTTCCAGATCTGAAGTCATCAACTCACACCAACTAAAGGCACCGTGCAACTTATATTGATCATTCATAGCATCCTCCTCTTCATTGAAATTGAATCATACCAGCCACCCTACATTCGTTTGTTTTGCTTTTCTTGCAGGCCCCCAATGATGGCTATTGAAAACCCAACGTTCTAGTTGAGATAAACAATAGACATTCAAGGCTGAAAAACAAATAATTTGGAGAGCAGAGACTCCTATTTCTTTCCACACGGCAAATAAAGCCCAACGAGACAAACGACGTACCGTACAAGGCGAAGCAGTAAACGTTCACAAGATTGGTCCAATGTTTTGCCACTGGATTTTTATAGAGAAATGTATATACATATTTAGCTCTTCTTCCCGGCAAACCATACCCACCTCACCTGTCCCCGATCAATGTTTAACTTAATAAACATTAAAGCTTTAAAAATCATTTAAAGTTTACTATAATAACTCTTAATATAAACCTCAAACAGAGGCGACATGGATCACATAGAGCAGGTAGCCCGGGAACTTGGCCTCAGGTTGCGAAAAGCCAGGATTGCGGCCAGGATGACGCAAAAGGAACTCAAGGCCAGAGCCGGGATCGGCCTCAACCGACTGGGCGACATGGAAAAAGGCAGGGCGACGACCTCTCTTGAATCCTGGCTCAAGGTCAGTGCAGTTCTGGGAATGGAAGGGGGCTGGGATGGAGTACTGGCTACGCCGGATGATCCCTTCGAAGAGTATGACCGTCGCAGGGCTGAGCGCAATGATCTTCTCAAAACCAGGGTAAGGAAGACCAGGAAAGCATGAGCACCAGGTATGCCGAAGAAGCACATCTCTATGTGCATGCTATCATGCCGGATGGAGGGATACTCAAAGTCGGCCGTATACTCTCAAAAAACTTGCAAAGCCCCGGTCGACTGGAAGGATTTTTCAAATATGACCCTCAGTTCCTTGATCATCCCCAGGCCTATCCGGTTGATCCGGTCAACCTGCCGTTGATGCACAACAAGGTTTTTGCCGCCAACAATCCCAACACCGGCATTCACAGTATTTTTGAAGACTCATTGCCCGATGCCTGGGGACGCCAGATTCTTGCGCGGCAAGGGCATTTAGAGCTGAACAGATCACGCCCTGCCCACCTGCTCAGCGTTCTCCATAACAAAGGACTTGGCAGACTCCTCTACAGTGAGCAGGATAGAAAGCCGACGTTGACCAGAGCCTCTATTTCATTTTCCAAAATCACCGAAGCAATCGGCGAGGCCCGGCAGCTTGAAAAATCCCTGGATACCGATTCCAGTGACTTGAAGCACCTGTTGGCTTGCGGCAGTTCGGCAGGTGGAGCCAGACCAAAGGTCTTGACTGAAAGAGATGGGACTCTTTGCCTGGCCAAGTTGACGAGCATCAAGGATCCAGACCCGATAATTCTCGTGGCTCTTGAAAACGCAGGCATGACTCTGGCACGGCAGGCCGGTCTGCAGGTACCTCCATTTGCAGTACATACCGTTGAAAACCGAAGCATCTTTTTAATCGAAAGATTTGACGTAACCAGGCAAAATGGCCGTAACGCCATGATCAGTTTCAAAACGATGATCGGGACAGATGATTATTATGAGGTCAGCTACTCAAATCTAGCCGAAGCAATCCGTTGGTTTTCGCATCAACCGGAAAAGGATTCCGAGCTGTTCTTCAGACAGATGGTCATCAATGTCATGCTTCGCAATACCGATGATCACCTACAGAACTTTGCCATGCTGCATACCAAAAAAGGCTGGGAGTTGAGCCCGGCCTACGACATTGTGCCCAATATCTACCAACCGGGACAGATCCTGCAAATAGGAAGCAAGCACGACAATATTGATCGCGAGGACCTCATTCAGGAAGGAAAGGCGTTTGGCTTGTCCGGTCAAAAAACGAAGCAGTTGCTCAACGATGTTGTTGAGCGTCTGGCAAACTGGCAGGAAGTTTTTGCACAGTGCGGAGTACCTATGGCGCATACCGGCAATTTAAAAAAAGATATCAATGCGCGTTTTAAACGGATAGCCTTAACATCTCACTGATGCCGGCATTCCGATCGACATATTTTATTTTGCACTTTTATATGACTCAAAAAAAAGGTGTTGCAACATGATGCTGGCGCCCTCCGTAGCGATAGGCTAATATAGACAAGAATGGGCCTTGTAGTTTCTTTGATTGTCCTACTAAGCATCCAACTGAACGTTATCCCTAAACAAGTTACGTACTGGCATCCATAGTTATGCCGGGGAGTATATATATGATTACCATGACCGTCGACCAGGAGCGCTGCATCCAATGTTACTCCTGCATTGCAGAGTGTCCTTTTGACCTTGTCAACCAGGACAAAGAAGGCTATCCGCAGTTGCGAAAGGCCGCTGTAAAAAAATGCATCCAATGCGGTCATTGCATGGCTATATGCCCGACAGAGGCCCTTGACATCTCCATCTCCCCTCTTGCGGACAGTCGAAAAGTTACTCGAAAGCTCATACCAGAGCCTGAAGCCATTGAAAATTTTCTTCTCAGTCGGCGTTCGACACGCACCTATAAGAAAAAAGTCGTCGAACACGGCATCCTGGAAGACATTTTGAACACCAGCCGCTATGCGCCCAGCGCCCATAACTGTCAGCCGGTACACTGGTTGATGGTGGAAAACCCTGAAGAAACAAGGCGTTTTGCGGAAATGGTTGTCGAGAGGATGGCAGAGTTGAAGGTTTTCCCCGGCCTGATCCGAGCCTGGAACAATGGCGACGACAAGGTCTTGCGAGGCGCACCCCATCTCGCGATTGCCCATGCCAACCCTGCCGACAGCGAACACCCTGTAGAAGACTGCACATTGGCAACCGCCTATCTGGACCTTGCCGCCCACAGCTATGGCATTGGGACGTGCTGGGCCGGATTTCTCATGCAGATTGCCCACGATCACCCGCCCCTGACGGCAGCACTTAATCTCCCAGAGGGACACAAGGTTTATACGGCCCTGATGCTGGGCTACCCTAAAACCAGCTTCCTGCGCATTCCGCAACGCCGGGAATTGCGTGTACGGTGGAAATGATCAGTTACTCTCCATATGTATTATATACCAGCTTGCGGAGTAGTGCTGACAGAAAGATGCAAGTTGAAGCATTCTTGACTATGGATCGGACTAAAAGGAAGGCATGGGCATGGTGCCCCATTTATGTTCTTCTGAAGTACTGAAAACTGCAAGTATTTCATGATCAAAGGCATCCACATCAACAATTAAAACTGGCCGCCTCTTTGCGCCAACGGTAAAAAGTTCATCGGCAGGAAATAATTCACCCTGCCCGTTTTCCACCCGGACAAAGACAAAACGATCCACATCGTAATCCGTTTCAACATCGCCTAAGGTCATGATAAAATTATAAAAAATTCTGAAAAACTTACCTAGCCCTCCACTGAACTTGTGTTGATGCCATTCTAGCACCTCTGGAAAGCGCTCGATGATATCATCGGAAAAGCGCCTCTCCTTATCCGTGACAAGAGCGGTCAGAAAAAAATCACCAGGAAAAATATAGGCCAGGTTAGCCTGTTCCCCTTGAGCTATGACGTTCTGAAATTTCCCGGAAGAAATCACCGCCTGATACAATTCTGTCACCTCATCGGCTGGACGGGGAAATACAGGCAGTAAAGTGATCTGATCAGTAGGCACCACCGGTAACCTGCTTACGGTGTAGCCTCTTATTCCCATGGCAACGGAGACAGAGAGCACAAGGGTCAAAACATATGTGAATAGAAGTCCCAAAGCCTTGTTTGGAACCCAGCCAAACAAGGCATTATATATTGCCCCGCCAGGCTCTCCGGGAATAAACATCGAGGTGTTACTCATATACTTCTCATACATCCCCGGCACTTCCTGTTTCATCCGCCACTCTTCATTGCGGGCAAGGAGATAGTAAACAAAAAGCATGGTTACATACATGATAAGGATTATAAAACGTGGCCAATAGAGAAGAAGACCAAAACCGGAGATCGCAAGAAAGAGGTATTGCGGATGCCTGATTCTTGAATAAAAACTGAACTGTACCACGCCTTTATTGGTAAATCGCCCATAATAGAGCGGAATAGCAGCGGCAAAAAAAAGCAGCAGGCCCATGACCAATAAAACCTGAAAATAGGAGATCCCTACAATGACCGGATCACGGGTAAAGACCATGTGGGGAAGAAAAAACTCTGTGGTCCAACTCAGGTAGGGAGAGTCGGCGAAAAACTGCAGAACAGGACCGTACACGGAATAAAAATAGACGGCAAATGGCGAGATCATTATTATGATCTCAATACCAATCAGACAGTATGCGGCAATGGTACCAACAACTAGTAATTTTGAATTCTTCATATTAGCCATACTTCCTCCCATTGCCAACCTATCTATTGAATTACCATAAGATTAATCCGAGACCTGTCAACAATATTGGCTAGTGTCACGTCAACGATGAAATGGCGCAATATTGCGCCGGGATTTTTTGTGCCTGTTCGGCACGACTTGGGAAGCATAGTGAACTATGTGAATCAAGTCGTAACAACACAGGCACGAAAATGGGCAAGCAGGTAGCGTAGACTCCGAGAGGCGTCAGAGCAGCGTTGACGTGGCAATCTAGTACACTCAGGTCGTTTCATATCATTTG
>CALZIH010000217.1 GCA_945787305.1 uncultured Desulfobulbaceae bacterium
TATCAAACAACAGGCCGACCACAACCAGCACCGCCCCAAGGTGAACAAACTGACCGGAGATGTTCCCGTTATCGGAGCGGATGAATTGCGGCAGCAGCATACTGCAGAACAGGATTGCCTTAGGGTTGAGCAGGTTGGTGAGTAGACCGCGACCCAAGGCCGAACCGGAGCTGATCAGCTCTGTTGTCGGTTGTCTGCTTCCTGCAGTGGTTTTGTTTATCTTCCAGGCCCAGTACAGCAGATAGCCTGCCCCGACGAGACGTATGCTGTTTTGCATTCCGGGGTGAGCTGTAAAAAGCATTGCCAATCCCAGGCCGGAAAAGAAGACATGGGCCGCCCTGGCAAGGGCGAATCCCAGGGCCGTACAATACCCCGCCCTCCTTCCCTGGGTTGCCGTCACCGCCAGAATCAAAACCATATCCGGCCCTGGTGTGAGGTAAACCACAATCAGCGCCCCGATAAAAAGTATGAGCAGCGTTGGTTCAATTATGTTGGCATCCTCCTTACATGGTCATTTCAGCTGCAAGCATACCCATTCAAACCTGAAATTTCCTTGCTTTTTACCCTGAAAAAAGGCTATATCAAGCAAGAATCTTTCAAATTGAGGGCAAAATGAAGAGCAATCTGTCATCAGGTGAAATGGACGCAACAGACATAGCCTTACTCAACCTGGTTCAGGAGGATGGACGGATAGCCAACAGCAAAGTGGCGGACACGCTTAACCTTAGTGAAGCACCCTGCCTGCGGCGGCGAAAACGCCTAGAGGAAAAGGGATTTATCGTCGACTACCAGGCAAACCTCGCTCGTGAACGTCTTGGCTTTGGTGTGTTGGCACTGGTGCAGATCTGCTTTGCCAATCATACTGGTGAGGCACCGGAATTGTTTGAGGAAGAGATACAGAACATTCCTGAAATATTGTCCTGCCATAATGTGACCGGTGAGGCAGATTATATCCTGCAGATTGTCGCCCAGGATCTCGCATCGTATGAGACCTTTCTGCGCACCGTGCTCCGAAAACTCCCCGGTGTGACCTCGATTCGTTCAAGCCTGTCCCTGCGAGAGGTCAAAAGCTCCTCCCGCCTGCCTCTGCCTTGGAATGGATAGCCTGGATTGTGAAGATTTCACCGTAGAGTAAGGCTTTTATTTTTTCTTTAACAAGAGGTTACATACCGGCAACATCAAAGACGACCTCACTTGTGCGATGGCAGCTTTACTGCACGTATTCCGCGTTTTGCCGGTTTTCCGGGGACACAACAATAATTTTTGCTCGAAAAACTTTATATTGTCACCAGTATTTTTTTCCTTGAGGGCTTGATCGCTTTACACTCCGCTTTTTGAAAAAACCGTTGGGAATAATTCCGATTGTGAAAAAATTATTTGCTTCGTTTGAGGTCGGCTTATACAATTCAACATATGAAGGTTTGAATTGTTGCAACTCCATATTTGTTTAAGGGGCCGAGAATGGAAGAGAAGAAAGTGTTTAAGCACTGCCCGATGTGTCAAAATGAGTGGAAAACCCGTGATGCGTTTCTTGATGATAACACCCTCAAGTTAAACGGATATGGTGTCGATTTTGAGCGTTTAGAGTTGGGGCTGTTCTACTTTACCCATCATGTAGACGGCTGTCACTCCACCCTGGCTATTCAGGCAGGCGATTTTTTAAACTTGTATTCTGGAACACAGCACAGCGAGCGAAGAACCGGGAAAGAGGGTTGCCCAGGCTACTGCCTGCAACAGGATCAATTGGACCGGTGCGAAGCGCTCTGTGAATGCGCCTTTAACAGAGAAGTAATGCAGTTGATTAAATCACGCCAAAATGGGGATCAGCAGTAACCGCAAAGAATCGGTAAGGCCGCTGGATTTGCCGGTGCAGGTGTTCTCTTTATAATGGCACCTCCGCTTTCTGTTAAAAAGAACGCGATTTGGTGTCCACTTCTTTCAACCTACCCCAGGTTCTCGGGTAACGGATACAATTTATTCATAACGCTGGCTGGGATTAGGAATATTGTATTCATTGCTGCTGCCATCGTGAAATAGAACACTGACGACGAGATTATCAGGGTAATTTCTTCCCGGCTGGTTAAATCGGAAGATTGAGCGGCCGTCATGGTGAATTTAACTCCAACGTGTACCAATCGTTCAGAATGTAGGGCAACTCTGAAGGACCTGCTTTTCTGTAGTATAACAAAATGGCTCAACCGCTAGGCTTTCGAATCCAAAAGGGTAAGGGTGAATGCCTATATTTTATACATTTGAATATTAAAAACGTCTTGGACATATTTCCTCTCATCTGTTAAAAATGTCCGTACTCGCGCCACCACGTTGTAGCACTTAAGCGTTGGACATCACCACCACGACCACAGGGCTTTTATACTTTTCAAGTGCGGTGATGCGTGCGCTAATAAAAATCTTATAAGTCAAAAATGATGGACTCGTAAAAAGTCAAAAATGCTGCTTGCACTGTACGGAATTACAAAGAGTTATAACCTTTCCGCCGTCGGTGGTGTGGCTTTTTACGACACCGACAAAAAATACTTTTAAATAATTTATAAAAACTGGCACCTACTATGAGTATCGCAAATCGAATTCCACCTGCTCCTAAACCAATCACCTATGGAGATACTTTAAAGAGCTACACCTATGACCAGGATAAGCTCTGTAGCCCTGAAGAAACTGTTGCCAAGCTCAAACAGAAACTGGTCGATGTCAAGCTGGACATCCTGGAAAGTGTTCAACGTGTTGATACAGGTCGACTTGACATTCCGGTTTATTTTAGTGTCTGCGGACGCGAGGCTTTTGAGGTCATTCGCAACAAGAAACAGCTGGGTAAAGGGTGCACACCTGCCCAGTCCATGGCCAGCGCCTGCATGGAACTTATTGAACGCTTCAGTTTTTTCAGCTTCAGACAGAACCCAAAAAATTTCATCCTGGCTTCTTATGCTGAACTCAAACATGAAGATCTCCCGCTGCTTCCCCTCAAGTATCTTCTCCAGTCAGTAAATGACGAGAACACTTCTGAAAAAACCTTGGCTGAACTCATTGATGATATCCCTATACGTTGGGCCTGGGGCACAAACCTGAACAGTGGTGAGTTGGTTTTAATGCCCTATTCCTGGTTTTATGCCATCAATGAATTTAACGGGCCTTCAGCTGGAAACTGTTATGAAGAAGCCATATTGCAAGGATTGTGTGAGGTGGTTGAGCGGCACGTATCAGCCGTTGTTACCCGTCAGGAAATAAAGGCGCCAACAATTGATCCGGAGTCAATCACGGACCCGGTGGCCATTGAACTACTGAATAAATTTACCCGCAATGGAATTCAGGTTTACCTGAACGATTTTTCTATGGATACCGGCATTCCAACGGTTTCTGCCATGGGCATGGACCCATCCACTTTTCCCGACACCAGTGAGATCGTCTATACTGCCGGTACAACTCCAGAGCCCAACAAGGCGTTAATCAGAGCCCTGACGGAAGTTGCGCAAATGTCGGGTGATTTCCACTCCAGCTCCAATTATGAAGCAAGTGGGCTACCCAAACCATTATCTCTTGATGATGTCGATTACATTGTCAACCCAGGACGCACAGTTCAACTGGGCGATTTGCCTAATCTCGGCGATAATAATATGAAAGTGGAAATCGACCGCTGCCTGGAAGCTCTTGCCAATCTTGATATGGAAGTTTTTGTTATCGATACCTGTCACCCGGATCTCCAGGTTCCGGCTGTTTATACCATCGTCCCAGGAACTGATTTTCGAGAACGATCCAACAGTAGAAACGCTGGACTTTTCGCAGCCAAACTTGCCCACGAGTTGATTAGTGATCCTGAAACTCAGGTCAAGCAACTTGAAAAAATGGGCCGATTGCTGCCCGAATCATATTTCATTGAATTTTATCTTGCCAAGAAAAAGGCTTTTTCCTTTCAATTCGATGAAGCAATCCCTCACTTCAGAAAAGCCCTTGATCTTAACCCTGATGAGGAGGATATTCCGTATATCTATGCGTTCATGGGAGAAGCTCTTAAAGATATGGGTGATTACGGGGAGGCAATTAAGATTCTCAACCTCGGTATTGAAGCAGATGATGACCGGGAGGACCTGTTCAACCTGCTCGGCTTCTGTCATTACAAACTAGCTGATTATGAGTCTGCTACTGAGGCCTTCAAGCGTGCCATAGAGGTGGATCCTTCCAATGCCATTGACTATGCAAATCTCGGTGTGAATCTGAGGAAACTTAACCGTACTGAAGAGGCAATCCATAACTTCGAAGTGGCTCTGGCAATGGAACCTTTCCTTGAACTCGCCCGCAATCACCTGGACGAGATTTATGATGAACAAAAACAAAACAGTGAAAGTCTAGGATAAGCGGGAAATTACCTTGGTGCAGGAATGACGAATTTTCCACACATCAACCGAGGAGACAAAACCACTACCAGCACCGCTGTTCCTTAAGAGTATAAAGAAAGAAATCCTTTTTTGCTGATAATAGAATTTTGACATGGCCATGATGATTGAAATTGAAAGAAAAATTGTAAATGCAATGGTGGCTCACGGCCGACGGGAGGAGCCCAATGAGGCCTGCGGCTATCTAGCCTCCAAAGAAGGAGTTATTTGCCGTCATTTTGAGTTGACCAATATAGATGCTGCTCCTGATCACTACTCCATGGATCCAAAGGAACAATTTGCCACCATTCAAAAAATCCGGGACATGGGGATGAAGGTTGCGGGCGTCTACCATTCTCATCCCGAAACACCAGCCAGACCTTCTGTAGAAGATATCCGCCTGGCATTTGACCCGAATATGACCTATGTCATTGTAAGTCTCATGGCTGGAGTTGATCCAGTACTGGCGTATAAAATCAAAGATGGCGAGGCAATGAAGGTTTCTCTTCAGGTGATTGACACCCGAGTAACATCTTAAGAAATAAGAAACGTTTATCCTATAAACAACAAACTACATTAAGACTCTATTCTTTATGTCAGAGGGCACGTCACAATTCTTAAGTTGTTTTCATTTTTACCTCCTGGCAAAACATAGGTGACAGGTAAGTATTCCTGTAGGCAATCCCTGCCAAAATAGAGCTCCTGAAACCTCGTAGCGCAGCTCCTGATCTGACATGATACGCAGCCGATTCCGGTTAACCGTTTCGGCCAATGCAACCTAATCAAGGAGATCGTCGCTTACTGTAATATCGTTTGCCTCCTGGTATTGGGGGATC
>CALZIH010000218.1 GCA_945787305.1 uncultured Desulfobulbaceae bacterium
TGCCATATCTGCAACATAGAACTTGCCATAGAGAGGGGTAAGGGAAAGCTTTGCGATAGTTGCAAGGAGCCTACCTGCAACAGACATTTATCAAAGCATGAGGTAAAGGAAAATGATTTATACATATGCGCAAAGTGTTTAACAAAATCCACTAATATGTAAACAGGTTGAGCCACTTCTCTTCATCACCGCTCCCATTTATCAGTCATGCCGGCAAGTGGATCGAACTCGAGAAGAAGAGGCTAAATATACACGTCGATAAAGCCGTTTTTAAAGAGTAAAATGTTACAGTATTTAACAATTGGCACAGTACTGGGTTTATCCGCGGGTTTTGCTCCCGGGCCGCTTCTGGCACTCGTCATTTCTGAAACCCTTCAACATGATATTCAATCAGGGATCAAAGTAGCTCTCGCTCCGATTATCACGGATTTACCCATAATCATCTTTACGTTGTTTGTTTTATCAAAGTTATCCAATTTCCATAATATCTTGGGAGTTATCTCTCTCATGGGTGGGTTCTTTATTTTATTCATGGGTTACGAAAGTATACGCACAGAAGGCATTGACATTAAGGTTGGTGAATCAGAACCGAAATCTTTAATAAAAGGGGCGTTAACAAATGCTCTTAGCCCTCATCCCTACCTGTTTTGGTTTAGTGTTGGTGCTCCAATAATGACCAAGGCCATGAGCCTGAGTGTCAGTGCTCCCTTGGCCTTTCTCATCAGTTTTTATTCTTTTCTGGTGGGAGCAAAAATAGTGTTGGCTCTATTTATCGGTAAATCCAAATCATTTCTCAGAGGCCGTGTGTACATAAACACCCTTCGCTTTCTAGGTTTGGTACTGTGTTTTTTAGCACTTGTTCTTTTTCATGACGGGTTGAAGTTATTGCAAATACTATAGGCTCCAACCTCATTAAACAGTAACCCACGTTAGAGCAGGCAAATGAACTTTTCAAACAGTTACGTTAAACTAAGCGATATTTTTTATGAAAAAATCCGGCCTGCACCTGTTCGGGCACCCCAGCTTTTATTGTGGAATACCAGCCTCGCCAAACAGCTCATGATCCCAAACCAACTGGAACAGGACCAGGATGCCCTGGCACAAGTTTTTTCAGGAAACCGTATTCTGCACGGCTCGGAACCTATCGCCCTTGCCTATGCAGGCCATCAGTTTGGCCACTTTGTACCCCAACTCGGGGACGGTAGAGCACACCTTCTCGGTGAAGTGCTCGATCAATCCGGTCAAAAGTTCGATATCCAACTCAAAGGTTCCGGGCCTACGAAATTTGCAAGAGGGGGTGATGGTCGTTGTGCTGTCGGCCCGGCTGTTCGTGAATTCATCATGAGCGAAGCCATGAACGCTTTAGGCATTCCAACATCACGCTCTTTAGCCGTTGTAACAACCGGAGAATCGGTTTTTCGAGATTCCACATTACCAGGCGCTGTCGTAACACGGGTTGCTTCAAGCCACATACGTATTGGGACTTTTCAATTCTTTGCCGCTCGCGGTGATCATGAATCACTCAAAGTGCTGAGCGACTTCACAATTGAACGTCATTTTCCTGAATTAAGGGAAGAGGGGCCGAACAAATACATCGGCCTTCTTGATAACGTCATCGAGAGGCAGATTCAACTGGTCGCGGAATGGATGAGAGTTGGCTTTATTCACGGTGTCATGAATACGGATAACACAGCGCTTTCAGGTGAAACCATTGACTATGGCCCTTGTGCAATGATGGGCAACTTTGACCCGCAGACTGTGTATAGTTCGATTGACACCAATGGACGGTATGCCTTTGGCAACCAACCTAAAATTGCCCACTGGAATATTGCACGATTTGCTGAGTGTCTATTACCACTCATTGGCGCTGACACCGATAAGGCAATAAAGCAGGTTGAACCTCTTATCTCAGAATTTCCTGATCGATTTAATCAGATATATGTTGAAAAATTAGGAAAAAAGCTTGGCCTGACATCTTTTCAACAAGAGGATCAGAAACTCCTCTTTTCTCTTTTGAACCGACTCAAAGAGCGAAACATGGACTACACCACCTCCTTTGATCTTCTTACCAAATCTTTGATGTCTGAAGCAGCAGCATCTCAGGCCAAGAATGAATTTGGGGATAGTTTTGAGCTTTGGCAACAACGACTCAGTGAGCAACAGGAAAATTCTCAAAAAATTTATGACCTGATGAGACAACATAATCCTGTAGTAATCCCAAGGAATCACCATGTCGAAGCAGCCATCCAAGAGTGTGAGCAGCACGGCAAGGTTACGTTAGCCGAAAGCTTTCTAAACGTTCTTCGCTCTCCTTATGAAGAGCTGGCAACAACGTCGCAGTATCAAGACCCGCCAGAGGATGGCGACAAGGATTATCAAACGTTCTGCGGAACGTAAAAGAGTCAGTTTCCAGGGGAGCTTGCACACCAATCCGGGAGACAAATTAACTATTTTCTATTTATCTTAATATGAAACAGCGGGTTGAATAGTCATCTATGGCGAAATAGTATTCTGCCCCCGGTATAGAAAATAAAATCCGTCCACTCGCCAAGTAGGAATGGCTGAGCTTTACTGGTAATCAGCTGATAATTTTGATGTATGAGATTTGGTGAGAGGCGCGATCCCAGGGAAAGGAGTTTCTATCAACACCAACGATAACGGGGACGGACAGTGAAGAAAACAGACAATACCGATCTCAATGCTGGGATGAGACATGGGCGGCGGCAATTGGGCGGTTACCTCAGCTTCGTTTTCGGCTGTCTGTTCGCTATCGCCACGGTATTTGCGTCATTTGCGCTGTTCGACCGCACAGGCCATTTCTTCACCGAGCTAGTCGTGGCGCTGGTGCTGTTGGTAATAGCCGTCACCCTGCTGGTGATCGCCGAATCCTTTCTGGTGCCGAGTGCGCGCGAGGTTTTGGCACGCGACCCGCGTACCCCGGTGTTGTTCCTACGCTCATTTAGCGAGGACAAGGAACTCACTTACGATACCATCAGCACCGGTGAGACGACCACCACCATCTCTGCCAAGGCCGAGGATTTTCTGCTGGCGCTGAACGCAGTCGGGCCACTGGTGACGATTGCCGAGCCGAATCGGGCGGCACGGCTTGGCCTCCACCCACACGGAGCCTATCGCGACTATGTCGGCGAGGGCGGCTGGCAGACGCGGGTCCAGGAGCTACTTGACCATGCCGGCATGGTGGTGCTGGCGATCGGTGACTCGCCGGGGATCGAGTGGGAGATTGACCAAGTGCGTCAGCGAATCGGTGCCGAGTCGCTGCTGCTCTATTTACCGCCGCGTCCTGCCGCTGCCTTCACCCGCAAGGGGCGAACGAAAAAGGAACGGGCCGTCTACGAAAAGTTCAAGCCGCTGATCGAAAAGCACTTTGATCTCGAAATGCCGCAGTTCAACGAGACGATCTACCTGATCGGGTTCGCTGCGGATGGTCGTGCGGTGATGGCCCCGGATGCGCCGCGCGGCAAATGGTTTTTCACCGAGTATAGCCGGGTCGCCAAGACGATTCGTGCGCAGTTGCTGGCGGTGCTCGACGTAGTCAGGCCGGGTGTCGATTTGGACCACTATCAAATTGTCGGCCGTAGTGGACTATGGACACGAGTTGCCGTCGCTGTGTCGCTGGTGCTGGCAAGCGCTGCACTCGGCCAGGTTTACAATATCGGTGCTTTCCTCCGCACCGCTTTTCTGGTATACGCACCCGGTATGGCCTGGACAATCGGCTGGGTACTGCTGGCGCGTTACTTCGGACGCGCCTGGGTGTGGGCGATCCCGCTGCTGCTCGGCCTGGGCTTGCTGTCCAACCTGTTGGGGGTGGCGGCGTTTCATTTTCATTGGCAGGGCACGCTCGCCCTCATAAGATCAGACATCTACGGCCTGCTCATCACGTTGGTAAACTTCGGCCAGGGCTTGCTGATCCTGGCCCTTGGCATCACGCTGTTGCAACAACGCGCTGACTTGCCAAAAGGCTAAACCACAAATGGCCCAAGGGATCATGCTTATTTTCGCAGATTAGGCTACATTAGGGTTTAGCTGATGCACAAACATTTTTTAAACCCTTCCAACAAATAAAAATAAAGGAAAAAAATGATTGAAGAGTGGCTTGAACAGATGAAAAATCAAGTGAATACACTTGAAGAGCTTAAAAAATATATCAATGTCTCTGATGATGAAAGGGAGGCAATTGAAACCTTAAAAACCAAGTGGGGCACAACGCCCTATTTTGCCTCGCTGATGGATAAGGATGATCCTAATTGTCCGATCCGAAAGCAAGTGATCCCATCCTTGAAGGAGCAGATTAACGAATACGGGATGGAAAACTACCTGGTCTGGAAAGAGAATAGAGCAACCGAAGAAATCCGCCCTGATAGTATAGCCCGCCAGTATCATGACCGTGTCGCGTTTACCGTTATGCAGGTTTGCGGCATTTATTGTCGACACTGTTTCCGTAAGGAACTGGTTGTCGATCGGGATCTGCAACTCAATTTTGATGTTGAGGAAGGCCTGGCCTGGATCGCAGAGCACCCTGAGATTCGCGACGTATTAATTACTGGTGGCGATCCATTGCTTTTGTCGGACGAAAAACTTGAATACCTGATTGCCAAACTTCGCGAAATGCCACACATCGAAATGATCAGGATTGGCTCCCGGCTGCCAATAGTCCTTCCCCATCGTATTACAGAAGGATTGAAAAAAGCGATCGGGGGCTTCCACCACGTTCCAGTTTGGATAAATACACAGTGTAACCACCCGAAAGAAATTACCGAAAAAACAGCAAAAGCGGTTTACGAACTGATGAGTTGCGGCATCAATGTAGGGAATCAGGCTGTGTTGTTGAAGGGCATCAATGATGATGTGGATACATTCAGAGAATTGCATCAGAAATTATTACGCACTCGTATCCGTCCTTACTATGTTTTTTATTGCGAACCAGCTCCGGGAATCGATCATTTTCGTACTCCTGTGGAAAAAGGAGCAGAGTTGATTCGTGATGCATTACGTGGTCATACTACCGGTCTGGCACAACCTATGTACGTGTTGGCGACTAACATCGGCAAGATCCCATTAATGCCAGACTATTACATAGTTGATAAGAATAAGAAAGAATACACGGTACGAAATTATAAGGGTGAGATCACCAAAATTCCTAAAATGCCTGACTGAAGGCTGGTTTTAAAGAAAAGGGATGGATTAATTTAATTC
>CALZIH010000219.1 GCA_945787305.1 uncultured Desulfobulbaceae bacterium
ACTGGTGGTTTAAAGAGGTCAATTCCGAAGATGCGATTGACGCTATTTTGGACGGGCTTGAAGAAGGAGAACCAACAGCTGAGTATCTAATTTCTTAAGCAACCTTAAAACTGCTGGAGCAGGAGATGGCTGATATTGTCTTTTATGAAAAACCAGGCTGCATTAATGGTGAGAAACAGAAAAATATTCTTGCAGCTGCAGGACATTATTTGCGTTGCATCAACATACTCACCTACGACTGGAGCCGGCAAAAACTTCTGTCCTTTGTGAGTGGAAAGCCTGTGCAAGAAATAATCAACCATACAGCTCCAGCCGTGAAAAAAGGAGAGATAGTACCCACTCATCTCACCTTTGATGAAGCTATGGATCTGATGGTGAAAGATCCCATCCTGATCAAGAGACCCCTTATCGAAGTCGACGGTCAAACCATTCAGGGGTTTACGGATCCTCGGCTGACCCAATATTTCGGGGACTGGGATGGTACTGAAGATGTGGTGACCTGTCCCAACCTCAAGACTCTGTCCTGTGATGAGCATAAAGGGGAAAACCGATGACTATGCAATCATACCTGGAGTCCGGTGGAGAAGAATGTCCCAAATGCGGTTCGATGGCAATAAAGGCAAGTTCGCCACCGGAAAGAATCAAAGCGGGTCAGGTGCAGGTTTCCATGTTTTGTGCAACCTGCGGCGCCAGATGGCGCGACACTTATACCCTCAGCAAAGCGGAAGACTTATAAGCTGCCGGGGTCCTACCTTTTAAAAAAAGTGTTGAACAATAAAACTATAAGGAGAACGACGATGAAAAATACATGGGAAAAGATTTTTGAATATGCCTCCATGCCGGTGCACGGAACGATGTCGCGTAAATTGCGAAAGGGAGTCTCGCTGCAGATCAATGAAGGCAAGACATACGAGCAGGCGGTTATCTTTCTTGGCGAAGAATTTGTCCGAATTACCGAAGAAGCCGCTGAGAAAACGGCAAGCAACACCTATTACGATTGGGCCGGGATAGTCTCCATTCGGACAGTGAGCCCCAGTGACTGATGAAGCGAAAAGGGGATGCACATGATCAGCAGCCATCATCACACCAGGAACCGGCCCATAGTTGGCTTCTCCACATAGGATTCGTTGTGGAAAACTGAAAAAATGACGGTGGCAAAAACAATGATACGCCCGGCCCGGCCAACGGTTCTTAGCAAGCTGTTGGATCTGCTCGATATACTGTTCGCCATAGAAGAGGACTTTGTCTTTGATGCCGGCCGACAACGTCAAGGCCTGGAGATGATGCTGGCAAATGATCGCGGCATCGTATTGGTAGCAGAAAAAGATGGTCAGGTCGTTGGGATGTGTTCCGGTCAACTCATGATTTCCACCGCAGAGGGTGGACTTTCCCTGTTGGTAGAGGATGTGGTGGTGTCCGGATTATGCCAAGGACAGGGCATAGGAACAATGCTGCTGCAGGCCTTAGAGGAGTGGGGACGGGAAAAAAAGATCACCCGATTACAGCTGTTGGCGGACCGGAAAAATAATAAGGGTTTGGATTTTTATTACAAGCGCGCATGGCAAGGAACGGAGCTTATCTGTCTGTGCAAGCGCCAATCGAATTAAACAAGGAACCGAGACAATGCCCAGCACAGGAAAAGAAACATCACAACCACTTGTTGGATTTGGTGATATTAAAGTCAATTCTATCGATGGATGGGAGACTTTTTTTGATGAGGGAAAGGCCTTTTTGCATACTGCAACCGCCGCCCAGCAAAAAAAGAAGGAATCCTTCACTCCGGAGATCCTCTACAACATCATTGCCATGGCCATTGAAAAATTCGTCATGGCCGCGCTTATGAAACATGGAGCACTGCCCTACAATCACACCATGACGGATCTGGTAGAGGCTCTGGATGATGTTTTTCCTGGAATGATTAATGAGTTGCGAGACCAACTCCTTCTCATGGATTCATACCAGGAAATCTGCGATGTGGATGCTTTCAATATTAAGCCGCCAGGCACAGATGAAATTCCAGGCATGCTGGAGATGGCCGCTCGAATGCAGGAGTTGGCACATCACCGCATCAATTAACTTGAGTTGAGGATAACACGATGAGCAATCGCAAACTCGGTGAGGTACGGGAGGCCTTGACAGCCGCAGGGATGGACCTTTCCTATGCATACGAAGACTTGGTCTTTCTGGAGCACAACGGCTTTATCTTGCAGTTTACCGAAAAAGAAAACGAACTGCTGATCCATAAAAACGATGAAGCCAATGAGGATGAACTTGCCCCGGCAATAACCCTTCTTCAACAAAAAGCTGCAGAGCTGGGCCTGACAATGAACGTAGGGGGTCGCTATCGCTTATGCCAGGGCGATGACGAGACTATTCAGATTGAATTTTGTTAACAACAAAAACGCAGGAGGTATGAACATGCCAAGAGAAGACGTAGAAAAATTACTTATTGCCGGTGGTGAGGATAAACATTTCCGCGCCAAATATGATGTCCCCGCTACCAGGGAAGAGTTTGTCACCCTTGCAGCCGGAGACGGTTACACCTTCACCGTCGAAGAACTGGACACCGTACTCAAAGAGTCCGGCGATGTTTTTGAAAAAAACGGCAACCCGCCGAAACGCTCCATCTGGTGGACGTAGGATACATTTCAACTACGATGGCATCGTGAAAAGTCAAGTACGCCCATTGCAGAACATGGAACATCAACAGGTTATGGTCTTGCCATCATCGGTGGGCGGAGTTTTTGCGACATCAACAAGTATAATGCAACAGGGTGATCGGCCAAAACTCCGGTCACCTTGTGTGATAGTAGCTACCCAAAAAAAGCGCATACGCCGCTAAGGCTTATTCCTCAGATCTTATAGGCCCTGGATGTCGAGCATCGAATTCGTCGGGCAACCGGCTTTCCTGTTCCAGCCAGCCATGTTTAAGGGTGAAGGCAAGTTCTGTTGCAAAGGGAAAGTTCGGATCCGTGTTGAGGATGGCGGAAGCGGCACGGGCCTGGCCTTTTTCAAGAGGCAGCAATTTAGACATGTAATACTTGAGGGTCGCAAGATCACACCGCCACAATGTAAGCGGATGGATGGCATAGAGGATGGCGGCAATGCGCAGACCAGCTGGATCGCTGTCTCCCCAATGTCTGCAACCGGCGGTGAGAGGGGCGAGATGTTGATAGAGTCTGCGTACGGTCCGGTTTGGGAACCCGGCGGTGAAGAGCAGTACACTGTCTGTTTTCTCCCGAAGCAGTTGACTGAAAGGCGCTTCGTTTTCGCAGGTAATCAGGCGAAGTTGAGCACCGTTTTCCACGACCAGGTGGCAGGAGGTTATGGATTCAAGATGAAACCAACTGACCACTGCAGGTTCCCCTGCTTGGTAGAGCTGATTTACCCAATCATATTCGCGACCATCTTTTCTGTAAACAAGAGGAGCAAAGATCAGGGCGGTTATGGTCAGGCGGTCACGAATGACCAGAAACTCTTCCCACACCTCCTCTTCATCCGGTAGATCAGGGTTGACTAGGCGCAGCCACTGAGCGACAATTTTTTTCAGTTCGCCCCGGCGCAGCTTTTTGCTGTTTGCGCAAAAACGCGCCCCCAATTCGGACAGGGTAATTTCCTTTTCATTACTTTGGAGAAAAGTAACGATTTCAGCGGCCTTGAAATAAAGTTTACGCACCTTATCAGGGTGTTTGCATAGTTTAGGAGAAAGAACCGCTTTATTTATGCTCAGGGCATGATGAACAGGGCCGAGATTAGGAAAGCTAAGCCTCAATTGATCCAGCAACAAGGTCGCTGCATCGTCATCTAAACAAGGAATTACGGGGCGTTTACGACCAGTCAAATGATAGATCCGCTCAAGCCAGTCGTCAACTTGCGCTTCACTTTTACCTGACAGTAAACGGTCAATGGAAAGTTTGATCTCATTTTTCGAGGTATGGATAAGTGGGGCAAGGCCAAAGAAATTTTCTATGGACATACGCTCTCCTTCCTCCAAATCGCGGCCCAGTTTCATAATGCCGGAAAGAGAACCCCGTTGTTCAAAGCGTTTACATATTTTTAGCAGTATCAGTTGCAGTTGAGTCGTGGGAGTCTCCATAGATTACCCTGAGAGCTCTTCTCCGAAGGAGATCGGTTTCTCTTCTTTGACTTCATCAAACAGGCCGGGTTGTTTAACGATGTTCGGATTTTCCCAGTGGAAATCGCGCAGGTGAATATTGAAATCTTTATCCTTGACCACAAACAGGGTGGTGGAATGGTTGATTTCCCGGCGCACTCCATCCTGATCAGGTGAAGCCACAAAAAGTTGCAGGTCAAGATCGGTGGCAAAACCAAGAAGCTGATCTCGCCTGCCTGCGTCAATACCGTAAAATGCTTCGTCAAAGAGCAGGGTGTGCAGATGCACTTTTTTGCCTCGATAAAGAAAATGGGCAATGGTCAGGATAAGCAGATAGTTCGGCACAGCCTGTTCTCCACCGGAGCCAATACTCTTGGTGGTTCTATCCATCACAACCCCTAGGTCGCCAACGGATGAAACTTCCATCTCGTAGCGGTACCAGTTTCGATAGTCAAGCTCATCAGGGACAGCCCCGACCTCCGCAGCCATGATGTCATCACGATGGTCCTCAAAAAAGTGTCGAACTTCCTTGTCCGCGACAGGATCAAACGGGCTGTATTTTTTTATCACTTCAACCAGTCGGCGATAATTATCCAGGGGACGAATCCGAAAACGGTAGTGTTGACCGCCGAAAGATCTGTCGGCAAGCTTACGGTTGATGGTTCGCATCATCTGTTCCAGGCTGCTGACATGACTGCGTAGATAATTCATCAGGTCGGTCATGATGATCTTGGTGAACAGCTCTCGGGTGTGATCGTTTATAAGCTCCTGCTGCTCGCGCACAGCCTGTTCCTGTTCCGGCAGAATGGCGGACAGCAAACGCCCACGAAAATCATGAATCTGATTGGTCGCCTCTTCATAGGAAAAACGAAAGGCGGCGCCAAAGCGGGGATCATTGACCTTCACCTTCAGCTCCGGGATCAGACTGAGCACCTGTCGGTCGGCTTCTCTCCTTTTTATGGTTATGGCCTCGCTGCTGGTAAACTGTTGGCCGGTTTTTGTTTTCAGGACATAGTAGGCGACATCTTCAATGTCCGTCAGCCGCAATGCAAGTTCTTCAGTTTTCCGACTGAGCTCAAGCTCCCTCAAAAGCCCCGAGTTGCTTATTTTGCTTGTTAATTTTCTCTTGGTTTGTTTGCCGCCGGCTCTCCAGCTTATTGATGCGCCGATCCAGGCCTGCAAGCCCTTCTTTGACAATCAGCCCCGTGAGTTCCTGATATCGGATATCGAGAAGTTTTACTTCGCTTTGCAGCTCATCATGGAGTTCATCTTGTTGCCTATAACGGTCCCGGCAATGCATGGCTTCTGTTTGTGATGTTATTACCTTATGGGCCTGGCTGCGGGTTTCTTTGAGCAGCTCAACAAGAGTCGTGGCAAAGTTTTCCAGTACGGTTTTTCGCCCTTCGAGGCGATGGAGTTCTTTTTGAAGTTTTTCTTGTTTCCCGATACGTTCCGCAATCATGCTTTCAAGACGTCTGATCTCTTCCGCCAGTGCCCGTCTGCGGCTTTCGGTACCGATGAGTCGGGGCGCTTTTCCCAACAGCGTTCTCTCGTGACTGCGAAAAGCAAGCAGATCCATTCCGTTCAGTCGGCTGACAAGCGGTTCCCGGCTACTCTCCATTTCTGCGGCAAGACAACGAAGAGCAACGGGGTCGCTGTTCTGAATATCAAAGGCGCCGCGCATCCAGTCGGGCAGCTCTTCAGCGCCACTAGATGAGCAGCATATTCTAATCCCCGGCCAACTCGTAACGTGGTGACGACATGTCTGGTACTCATTGTCTCGCACAATGAGGGTTGCCAGCACCTCCTCACCAACAGCCTCTTCGATTCGTCCCTGCTCGGATTGATCCAAGCCGGGAAGCCACTCCAGGCCGAGATACAGGGGCCGTGCAGTAATCATCACCTGTTGCATGGCCTGGATGCAGGAAGAAATCTCCTGTTGCGGCTGCGGTGTTTCCTGCTTACGCAGGCTCTCCAGGGTTTGTTCCAGCGCGGAGAGTTCTTCCGTGCATTGTTCAATCTCCCTGATTTGGAGGACCGCTTGTCCCTTCAGCGCATCGATATGCTCCTTGAGGGTGGCAAAGACCTCCTCTCCTCCCAACCGACAGCACTGGTCGGAATCAGGGTTGCGGAACAGTTGATCCATCTCCAGTTGGAAGGCCGTGATCGAAAATGGCAGGTTGCGGGCCCTGCGGCCGCATTCGCTGACCACTTTGCCCAGCCATTCGGTTAACTCCTTGTTCTGTCGCTTCAACTTCTGCTCTGCCTGGCGCAGGAGCTTGTTTTCTTCTTTCAGGGTGGAAGCACGGGAAACAAGTTTGGCTTTTTTTTCGTTCAGCTCCTTCTTACAGCTTTTTTCCTGGCGTACCAGGCCGCTGCTGTCTTTGGTCTTGAGATCAGTCAGACGCTCTTGAAGTTGATGATCCTGGCGTTGCAGGGTGCGCAGCCCAGCCTCTACTTCCTGCAGTTTCCTGCCCAGGCGCTCCGTCTCTGTTCTGTTGTTCTCTTGTTCTCGCTGATTATTTTTGAGACTCCAGCGACAGAGAAGCCAGTCGTAGCGACAGATAGCTTCCTGTTGTTTATCGATCTCATTGACTATTTCCTGTAGAGAACGGACATAGTCAACCTTGTGCTCCAGATCGTCGAGCAGGGTGCGGGAGCTGTCAAGCGTACGCAGGCCGTCGATGATTTGTTCAAATATAGTGGTATGCGGTTCCGGTAGCAGCTGTTTGAACAGTTCATGGTAATCCGCCGCTCCGGCGGCAATCTCTCGGTAGGCCTTTCCCATGGTAAGAAAACGGCAAATCTCCTGGTAACTCTCCGCGCCGCCAAAAAGTCTTCCTGACAACTCCCGACGGTAGCTGGTTGCATCCCGGTAAAATCCCCTGCTATTGCCTAGCGCCTGTTTGAACTCGCGGCGGGAGGCGGGTCGTCTGCCGTGTTCATCATCAATCACAAAAGGGATCTCTTCAAGGGGGCATTCCCGAATAACTCCCCAGGGATTGACCTTCTCATCCATTGCTGCAACCGAAAGTCCTACGCCGATGGTAAGCGGTCGGCCATGACGACCGGCAAT
Source organism: uncultured Desulfobulbaceae bacterium (assembly GCA_945787305.1). Lineage (GTDB taxonomy): Bacteria > Desulfobacterota > Desulfobulbia > Desulfobulbales > Desulfobulbaceae > DRLX01. Next base: position 7,191 of record CALZIH010000219.1, read on the forward strand.
TTCAACAGCTGCGTAAGTGATGGAGCCCTGTGTATTCATCACCCCGGTTTCTATGTTGTAGCGAAGGATGACCCCCTGTAACCGACGTCCGCCGTCCTTACGCCCTGTTACCCTGGCAGCTGAATTCCACTCCATGGCACGACCGGCGGTGAGCACGTAATGGATGGCGTCAAGGACAGTGGTCTTGCCGCAGCCGTTATCACCAAGGAGAAAGAGGTGGCCGTTGTCGGGAATGGTGATGGTTTCATCAACAAAATTATGAAAATTGATCAGGCGGATGCGGGTAATTGCAAAGGGAGTAGGCTGCTTCATGGAGCTTCTTCCCCCTGTAACTCCGGCAGCATACGGCTGAGTGCTGCTGTATTGTAATGATAGAGGGCCGGCAGGGCTTCGTAGATTACCTCGTCTACCGAGGCAACCAAGTCATCCGGTGGTTTTATTCGTTTGATAAATCGATATTTTTCAAGTTCGGGCATGATGGGCTTTACCACTTTGGCCCGGACATGTTCTTCGCTGTAACGTGCTGCATCTTCTACGAAAAGCTCCTGGAAACGACGATGGATGTGATGCAGCAGGTCTCCGAAATGAAAGCGCAAATTATGACGATCCTCAACTGTCATGCCGTTTTCTTCAAGCTGTTGCTCAAAAAATTCCAGGAGCATCATAAAGGCCAGGCATTCGTCCCGACGACTGAAGTTGAACATGGCACGATTGGCCGGGGTGATGGCCGGGTTGTGCCATTCTCCCTTGTACACCCTGGCGCATTTGGCATCCATCAAAAGTTGCCATCCATACATTTTTTCAAAAAAATCGCTAAACTCCTTACGGTGGCGGCGGAGGAAATAAAAGAGATCCTGTCGGTCGCCGGCATAAAAACAGGGACTCTCAATGAGGATATTCAGAACGGCACGCACCTTGTCGCCGCTACGATCAAGCATCTTGGTTAACTCAATGTTCACTTTACTTTTTTTCTACTTTGTTTACGCTAAGTTTGGGTACATTCAGTCGATAGGTGGCAATCTTTAGTTCTTCGCGCTGTTTTTCCGTCTGGAGACGAAATAAAATCCTGGCCAGCCGCCTGCCCTCGTCAAAGAACCCTGCCTTGGCAAGTTCCATGATGCGGGTAAAGTCGTCAAATTCAGCAAAGTTACCTTTGCCGACCCGGCCATTTGCCGGTGGCGGCAGCACTTTTTGGGTTATCCACTCTTCAAGGGCGGCCAGGCGGGCTTCGTTTAAGCTTTGTACCGGCCCAGTGGATTTTTTCTTCGGCTTGATATAGGTACGGATAATCTTTTCTCTTCTGCTGATACGCCGGACGGGTTGGGGCGGATCGGCTTTTTCAAAGCTGTCCCAATAGTTACGGTCAAAGTAGCCCTGCCCGCATGAAAGCAGTTTTTCAAAAAAAAGTTGGGGAACAACGGTTTCGTCAAGGCTCGAAATCTCACCGATTCTGTCTCGTAAATCCTCTAATCGGTGATTTTTTCGTTCCAATTCCTGCAGGTGGCTGCGAAGTTTTTGCCATACCTGCAGGGAGGCCTCATTGATCCGTTGTAAAAGGCGATACAAGCCACCCTGATCTTCAAAGAAGCGGCCCAGTCTGTCAGGGATAGCAAGACCTGAGGACTCCTTGCGTGTTTGTAATAGATGGGGGGCGCGATGCCGTTCTTTTTCCATCACCGAAAAGGCGAAACGCAGCTTTTGTTGAATGGTATCCTTCTGCAGACGGAGCAGCAGCGGCGTAATTTCTCGTCGAAGACTAAATGTCTGCCTAAGAAACGTCTGCACATAGTTATCCAGCTCGTTGAGAATGATTCGAACCTCATCGGCCTCGTAGCGCTTGAGCAAAAAAGCCATTAAACGGACATTTAAATCAATCAACCCCTCGGTGACGGCCCGACAGAGATCGTCTGCTTTGCCAAGCTGAAATATG
>CALZIH010000220.1 GCA_945787305.1 uncultured Desulfobulbaceae bacterium
TGTAGGCTGAAGGCTGTTAGCAAATGACTAAAAGAGGCAGCCCTAAAAGTCTTCAGTCTAAACGGCTTCTCCTTGATAGCCTTTTGTTATTACGGTGGAAAGTTGCGGTGGTTTTCTCGGAGTCTACGCTTACCTGTTATTTATGACAGGAGTTCAGGCGTAAGGCACTAATAGTCTCGACTTCCAGTTGCTTTGTTTTGATGAAAACCAGAAGTGGCAGTAGCTGGGATGGTTTTTATTGCTGTACAGGTGGAGCTTTTTGTTGCCTGCAGGTATACGGGAGCCGTTTCGGTTTCATGTGTCGATTCATTGACTCTCTTGACAGATATGGTTATCTTTAAATGAATATTGTAATTTTTTTTGTAACGGCTCGATCTCTAACATGTTTTTCTTTGTTTGTTTTTTGGTATGGAAATGGCAATACAGTTTGCTAAATATGCTATTGTAAATGAACAACTTAATAAGGATGGGGGTACCATGGATAACAGAGAGCGCCGGGAATGTAAAAGATTTACCTTAAATCATCCTGTTACAATAGGGACAAGTGAGTCCAATGGCCATCTTGCGGAAATTGTTGATGCCGGTGTGCAAGGGATGCGTGTACGAATGACCAATCAGTCTGGTTTTAGGGTTGGCCATGATGTGGATGTTTCCTGTACTCCTCAGCAGGATCAGGCAGAAACCATCAAACTTCGCTGTCGAGTTGCCTGGGAGGATGCCGAGAATCTGGAGGTTGGCCTGAGTTACCTGCACTAAGCCCGGACGGATTCTAGCCGCTACATATTGGCTATCTTAACCGTTTGAGAATCTGGTCGAGGGGGAAATGTGTATTTTGTTGTCAGGGGGAGGGCTGGAGGATCCGCTCTAGCTTGTCGTGTTCTATGCAGAAGTCAGTGGATCTGCGTTCCTGCTTTTTATAATCCTTGGTGATTTCCTGAGGGCCTGTTTGATATTGTGAATTTTTATCTTTTTTTGATCCTTTCTATCCTTATTCTCGGGTATCTTCTGGACCTAGCTGTCTCCCTGTTGACCCTGCGCTCACTGGACCCTAATTTGCCAGAAGAGTTTATGGGGATGTATGATGTTGATGAATATCGTCGTTCCCAACAATATACCAGAGCCAGTACACGTTTTTCCCTGCTGCAGGATTCACTTATGCTGCCCTTGACTATAGGGTTTATAGTGATGGGCGGGTTCAACATTCTCGATCAGTGGGCCAGGGATTTTGGTTTTTCCGAGATACCAACAGGGCTTGTTTTTACAGGCGCACTGTTGCTTCTCAGTGCGTTGATCCATCTACCCTTTTCCCTCTATTCCACCTTTGTCGTAGAAGGTCGTTTCGGTTTGAACCGAACTACGGTCAAGACCTTTATCCTTGATATTGTCAAGACTGTTTTCCTGGCAATTTTACTCGGCGGCCCGTTGCTGGCTCTGATTCTTTGGTTTTTTGAATGGGGCGGCAATGTGGCATGGCTGTATTGCTGGTTGGTGGTTGTGGTGTTTACGGTCATTATGCAGTTTCTTGCCCCGGTGATCATTATGCCGCTTTTTAACCGGTTTACCCCGCTTGCCGAAGGGCCGTTAAAACAGGCTATCACCGATTATGCCCGGCAACAGAACTTTGCCATTCAGGGCATATACACCATGGATGGTTCCAAACGTTCCAGCCGACTCAATGCTTTTTTCACAGGGTTTGGCAAGTTTAGAAGAATTGTATTTTTTGACACCTTAATGGAAAAAATGACTGTCGAGGAACTTGTTGCCATTCTGGCGCATGAAATGGGGCATTTCAAAAACAAGCATATCCTGAAAATGATGGTCGCCGGCATTCTCCAAACCGGGCTGATGTTCTCTATCCTTGCCCTGTTTATCGAGAACCCCGATCTGTTTGCAGCCTTTGGCGTGGAGCACCTGTCTATCTATGCCAGCCTGGTCTTTTTTTCCTTTCTCTATGCACCCATTTCCATGTTGCTGTCGGTTGTGGGCAATGTCTTTTCCCGTAACTATGAATATCAAGCCGATGCCTATGCCATTTCGACCACGGGCATGGGACGGCAACTCATTGCCGGACTAAAAAAGCTCTGCCTTGCCAATCTTGCCAACTTGACCCCTCATCCGTTACAGGTATTTTTACAGTATAGTCATCCGCCGGTTTTGCAGCGGATTGAGGCGATTAAGGCTGAGCTATGACAACTCTGCCTGATCCTGAGGATAGCGAAAAGGCGTTTTGCTCTCTGTGCCGGCGGTTATTCGTTATAGACGAACTTGTCTGGAGCAGTAAGCAACAGGGGGTCGTCTGTCCGGATTGTCTGGCGGAAAACCAAAGTTGTGGCTGTGAAGATGTCTGAACAATCGCCATACGATACGATTGACAGTGAACTCTATGCAGCCTGGCTGAAACAGCTGCCTGCCGAGTTCGAGGATATCTGTTTTCAGTACCGAATTTGCCTGCAAGTGCCAATTTTTGAACTAACCCAGTCCCGAACCCAACTTGGCGCCTGGCACGAAACCTACCGGATTATCTCCATCAGTTGCTGGCTTATCCGTAACCATCCCTGGCAGACAACCCTACAGGTCCTGAAGCACGAGATGGCCCACCAGATTTGTTCGGAGTTGTTTTCTTCCGCCGGCAAAGGGCATGGATCGCTGTTTCAAAAAGCCTGTGATATGATTGGTTTGACAGGGTCGTTTTGTAGGGCTGCAGCGGACTGTGCTGCCGGTTTGGATGCAGCACCGGCTCCATCTGTTTCCCCAAGCACCGAGCAAGCTCGGAGGGTCTTGGCGAAAGTTGAGAAGTTACTGGCACTGGCCGGCTCCGACAATGAGCATGAAGCCGCGTTGGCCATGCAGCGAGCCGGTGAATTACTCAGTCGCCATAATTTGGACTTGAGTGGAGCAATGGTTGCGGATTACAGCCACCTGACTCTGAACACCCGTCGGCAACGTCTGCCAGGTTATCTGCGGATTGTTTGCTCCCTGTTGCAGAAATACTTTTTTGTTCGGGTTATCTGTGCTTCAATCTATGATCCACTACAAAATGCACGCTTACGAACCATTGAACTGTTTGGTCGGCCGGAGAATGTGGCCGTGGCTGAGCACTGTTATCATTTTCTCACCACCAAGCTCGCCTCACTCTGGAAGGAGAATCGACACCGTTTCCAGGAAAATCGCCAACAGGCACGGAACAGCTATTTTCAAGGGGTGATTATCGGGTTTTATGAAAAGCTTGAAACCGGTGAACAGACAGCCTCCCCAGAATCGAAAACGAAGAAAGAAAACACCCTTGAACTTCTAATAGCTGAAGATGCGAAATTACAGGCGTACGTAGCCAAGCATTACCCTCGACTTCGAAAAAAAGCGGGGCGGAAGGTTCGGCTTCATGCCGATGCCTATCGTGAGGCGGTTGCCACCGGTAAGGGGTTAATCCTGCACCGGGTGGTAACGGAAAGAAACCAGCGAGAACCACGCTTACTGACGTAGAGGGAGGGCTTAGTGGTTAAGATGCAGGGCAGGGTTCTTGAGTATTTCCCGGGCAATTTCTTTCGGAGAGCGAGCTGAGCATTCAATGCGGATATCGGCCCAACGTTTGTACAGGGGCTTGCGTGCATAAAATAAATCACGGAAGCTGCCTCCTGCCTCTGGGTTAATCAGACCCCTGGTGTTGAGGTTTCTTACCCGTTGTTCAAGGGTTTCCACCCCTACCTCAAGAAGGATGAGTGGGCCGGATGCTTGCAGATGCTTCATCCCCCTCTCGCTATAAATGGCGCTGCCGCCGGTGGCGATGACATGGTTTTGTAAATTAATTGACAGCAAAGTTTGCTCTTCCACCTGCTGAAACCGCTTGTGGCCTAGTTGGTTGATGTAGTCCTGAAGAGCCATACCGGTTCGCTCTATAATGAGCTCGTCGGTATCGATAAACTCTTTCCCCGATAACTCGGCAAGTAGAGAGCCAATGGTTGTCTTACCGGCTCCGGCCATTCCTATGAGGGTAATATTTGTAAATTTGTTCTGCATGGGAGAATTTATTGAATTTTCCTTGCCGTACGTGCAGAAATACACTACACATTATTAAATTCATTAGTGCTTATGCGCCTTATACATGGAAAAGAGCGCTTGGGCACGATTTTATTTCCCGTTGTCTGCCTTCTTCGGCATTTCGGTCTGTTATGGAGGAACGACCAATGAAATCTAGTCTCCTGCGAATCCCCCTAATTTACTCCGCAACCCTGCTCGTACTCTTTTCTCTGTTGGTCTATTTTACTTTGACTTCTCCACATGGCACAATCTGGAGTTCTTTTGGACTAATTTTTATCCTGATATTCCGTACGGCCCAGTTGGCTATCGGACTTGCCTTGGCATTTATTGTTTGTCTGGCGGTTTTGATCGCTATCTTTCTGGGTGCCGTTGCCCTTTTTGATGGGCCAACAGCTTCTCGTATGTATGAAGGATTACGACAGGCTGTCGTCTCCTGGCTTGTCCCTCTAACCGAAATGTGTAAATCGGAAAAAGAGGGTGAATTACACGCGGGATTCCATGAGCTCGGGGATAAGCTGAAAATCGATTTTACGCAGATGATTGGTTCTACCCGACAGGAACTGGCGTCCGTACAGGTTGAGCTTGAAGCTAAAGTTCAGGCTTTGCAGGGGCGATTACGGGACGCTGAAGAAGCCGCTGGGGCAAAAGCATCTGTTGGACAATTTGAGTCTTTGAGTACGGAGTTGAGTACCGTCACGGAGAGCATGGCGGCTGGCGAAGGAGTTCTCAAAACCCTGCAGGATAAGGTTGAGAAGGCTATTAAACAGGCTGATGACGTTGATGCGGCTCAAATTCTTGGTGATGTCCCGACTCGACTCGAAGCCCTGGAGCAGCAGAAGCCCCCTGCTCCGGTAAATCTGCAACCGGTTGAAAAGAAAATTGCCGCCCTCCAGGCTGAGGTGGAAACCCTGAAATCACACCTTGAACAGGTGCGAAGTGCAGAGGCTGCTGTTGTTGGGGGTGCCGCTCCACCCGTTGAAGATAAGAAGCCCGTTAAAAAAGAACCTGAGGTAGCTGAGGATGAGCACCGTCTGTTTAGCTATTTCAGTAAGAAGAAAGATAAAGACAAGCTGGTTTCGTTGGTCGCCGATACCCTGAAAAAAGATATGACCTACGCCCAAGTGACAGACTACCTTGTTAAGAAGATGGGAGCGGAAGGTG
>CALZIH010000221.1 GCA_945787305.1 uncultured Desulfobulbaceae bacterium
ATGCCTCGGAGTCCGTGCTTACCTGAGCTCGAACGAAAGTCCTAATTTTTCAAGGCACCCAGAAGTTTACCAAAAGCAGATATCGAATGTTCAGCAAAGAAAAGCCATTAGGCCGTAGCTAAAATTCTTACAGCATTTGCAATAAAAAGCAGGTATGAACCGCTCGGTACTTGTGATAATATTAAAAGAGTATATAAATTTTCAACTCATGCTTAATTTAGTAAATAGGCACACCTCCAAAAACAGAGACAATTGAAGCTCTTTTTAACAAATAAACACCTCATGCACGGTTTTCCTCTGCACATCCTGGGACTCTTTTTTTCTTTTCTGGTTTCTATAAACGTATCCTTTGCCGTTACGTCTGAAAATACTGCACAGCAGGGGCTGGAACACTTTCTCACAAACAACCCCACAGCCTCTCTCAACATGATGACCACCGGCAACGACCCTGCAGTTCAGGACCAGCACCTGCTCCAGTTGTATGAGCAGTACCAGATGCAACCGCTCTGGTTCAAACAGGGGCAACTTGATACCAGGGCAAGGGCACTGATATCAACAATACAGAATAGCAGACATAAGCGAAGGATCGGCCGACCCCTGCCTGCTTGACCCTGACCTCTTTGCCTCTGCCCGCGATAAGGAAATTGATCTGCAGCAGGTGGTCAACGCCGCTTTGCAAGCTGATGACATCGCCGGGTTCCTTAAAACTCAAGCCCCTGCCCATTCAGCTTACCAGGGATTACGCAAGGCTCTTTCCAGATATCGCCAGCTGGAGCAGAACGGCGGCTGGGAGAGTATCCCTTCGGGAAAGACCATACGACCTGGAGAAAGCGATCCACGTATCCCTCTTATAACACAGCGCCTGGCATCAACCGGTGAGCTAGCCACAGCCCGCACAAGCCACCTATATAACCAGGAGTTGATGGAGGCGATTAAGAAATTCCAATCCCATCACCTTCTTGAACAGGATGGAATCATAGGGAAAAACACCCTTAAGGCACTAAATATCCCTGTATCCAAACTGGTCCGTCAAATAATAATAAACATGGAGCGCTGGCGATGGTTGCCGCACCAATTTGTCGACAAGCAACTTATTGTCAATATCGCCGAATTTCAGCTTTTTGGCACAACCGATGAGCATGTCGATATCAACATGCCGGTAATCGTAGGAAAGGTCTACCATAAAACACCTGTTTTCACCGGGAGCATGCGTTATCTGGAAGTCAATCCATATTGGAATATTCCCGACTCCATTGCCGTCAATGAAATCGTCCCGCACATGCAGGAAAACCCAGACTATCTGCAGGAAAATAATATTCGTATCTTTGACGGCTGGGAGGAAGATGCACCGGAAGTCGACCCCGCCAGCATTGACTGGCATACGGTGGGAAACAAAGTCAAAGGGTATCGGCTGCGCCAGGAACCGGGCCCGGACAATGCGCTGGGCCGGATAAAATTTATTTTCCCGAACAAACATAACGTGTACCTCCATGATACCCCGGCACACCACCTTTTCCTGAAGACAAAACGAGATTTCAGTCATGGCTGTATCCGGGTCAGCCGACCGCTGGAACTTGGAGCCTACTTATTGGCGGAGAACAAGAAACCGCTGAGTGTGGAACAACTTGAGGAACTTGTTGCCACCAAGGAGCGCAAGGTGATCCTGCTTGACCAGAGTGTACCGGTCCATGTGCTGTACCTGACAGTCAAAGCATCAGCAGATAACGATGAAGTGTTTTTCTATCCCGATATATATGGACGCGATGCTCTTCTGGAAAAGGCCCTGTTTGCAAGAGTTCCCCTGTCGCAATGCCGCTTTTCGCAATAACCAGTGGGTTCGACTAAAGCTTTCCCCAATGTGACAACCAATGTGAAAATTCAAATCGTAACGAGTTAACCTTGCCGCACTGTTCGGGTAAAAAAAATCCCTGATCAACACATGGTTGATCAGGGATTTTTTTCGTTCTTTTCTCCCGACCGGGAGATTCAGCTCTTATCAGCCGCAGGAGTCGGCATCGTTTGGATCATAGGTCCAATCACCGTTGCGATACAGATAGTCGTTCACCATCTGCAACTCATCTTCAGTTAAAATATCCCAGGCTCCATCCCGGGCACATTTTTTCCTCCGTTTCGTAAAAATAGAGTTCCAGGCCTTAGAAGTATAGGACTCCGCATGAATAAATGGTGCGCCCTTATCGTTATTACGGGAATGACAACTCTTGCAGACTTCACGGAATTTGACTCCCCCGGTTCCCCAGGGCTCGCTTTCCCAACTCAGTTGCCCCTGGGCAATCAGTCGACACTGCTTAGTCCGTTCGTCATAACGCTCCGTCGGTCTCGCTTCACTCAGTGAACAAGCCAGTATCAGTGCTGTAAGCATCACATTAAGCATATTTTCCTCCGTGCAGAATACGTTGTCAACAACCTCTTTGTGGTACCACAATAGCATACCTCAATCCTAACCAAAAACAAAAAAAACAGGAACGATAATTGAAAACACTCCTTTAAAAGGCTCCCTGTGTTCTCATAGTGAATGTGAATGGTTATTTTTTTCAACCTTTCAGCGATTTTTCCTTCTGCATTCCGTGCAAACTTTGTACAATCGTCAAACTGCTACAAAACTCTACCTTCCTGCAATGAGGACTATTACAATGAAAGCATATCTCAGCGGACCACGGCCTGTTTTTTTTCTATTCCTGCTGCTTTTTTCGTGTTGCCTTCTGCATGGTTGCAATACCCCCCCTACCCCGAAAAAAACAATCCCGGAACCACCACGTATTCAACAGCTCACAGCACCCGCTCAACTGACTGCGGCGGAACTCACTGCCGGAGTTTCCGTTACCTTTCTCGATAAATTCTACAGAAGTATTGAGCAAATGCCCACTCCTGCAGAGGCCAAAGCCAAAGGCCGAAAGGGTGATCCTTTGTATTCTTTCGATTATAAATACGCTAAAGACGCCCTGGTCTTTGGTTCCGGTTATAAAACAGGTGTCGGCATTGTGATGGAAGGTTATCTGCACTTTCCGGCACCAGGCGAATACAAATTTCAGGCATTGGCCAATGACGGTATAGAGTTTGTTGTTGACGGCAAACTCTTATTTGAAGATCCGGAGGTCCACAAGGACAAACTGTCTCCCATAGGTATTGCTGTTGTTCCGGCAGGCGGTTGGTATCCGCTCACCATTCGCTACTTCCAGCGAAAAGGAACCGCCACATTGAAACTCTACTGGCAGCCCCCGGGAGCAACTGATTTTATCATTATTCCCAAAGAAGCATACGCGCATAAGAAATAAAAGATCCTTGGTGTTGCCTTGGGCTAATCCGCAATACCCATATCGGGTTCTTGCACCACCTGTTTTTTCACCGCACCAGCTCCTGTCGTTCCCTTCCCCGCTTTTGCGGAGCGCGCGGCGGACTTTTTCTTCTTTCTCGGTGCCGGTTGTATCCAGGTGGCGGTGCTACTGAAACATTCCCAGCCCCAACGAAGCCATTTCAACAGGGCAATGGCCAGCCACAACGCCCAGAGCAACATACTGACACGATAGACCAGAAGCGGGACGGTAAGGACCCAAGCGGCTGGAAGCTGAGAACCGGCTCTGTCCTGATACCAGCGAAGCAGGTGGCCGCTGGAACCGTTACCGCCGATCTGCATATCCGGATGTCCAAGCAATCCCTGTTGGATGGCATAAAAGAGGGCGGATAATGCCATCAAGGTGAGCACAACCAAAAAAATCTGCATACTGTTAAATATTGCAGCCCGCTTGACTTCTCCGCCCCGGCTTTTACGCAGTCCCAACAAAAGGAGCCAGGCAACGACAATGGCGGCAAGAGGTGAAGGAATCTGACTCAGCCCCAGGCCTAAAAGCAACCACTGCAGGGTGGAAAGCGGAGTGAACTTGACTCGCCCAAGCAACAGGGCAAAGAGAATGATCACCAACAACTCACCCCAGAACAGAACAGCCGGACCGATGCGTGGCCCACCGGCAAGAAGAATCCAACGGGAGGCAGGCACCTTAAGCTCAATGGACGCGTTTACACTGTCTATCCCGAGATCCACCGGCCGGGTAACGATTTTAGTTTCCGCACCTCGCTCACTGCGCCAGCCAATTACAATATCATGTTTACCTGGTCTTACCGGAATGACCAGTTGGTTATTGTTCAACTGCAGTGGGTATTCCTTACCGTCGATCAATGTTTTCTGTAGATCTATATTTGAAGGCAGGGTAATTGCGTGACGCAACCCGCGGCTGGCTGTCAAAGAAAAGAACAAAGAAACTTCGGTGGCCCGCCTGCCCGGCTGGACCACCATCCTGCTACCGGTTATTGTCATTATCGGCCCGGGAACGCCTTCCGGACGGTTGATGACTAGGTGCAAAGATTCTCCAGGATAAGGCTGATATTCGGGATAACGTTTTCCTGCAGGGTCGGTCTGATTGATTTCAGGCAAGCCCTGTGCCTCAACATGCCAGATCGGGCTGACATCTAAAAACCAGACCTCGGTCCAGGAAGAGGTTTCCTGAGCCGTAAACGTTAGCTTATCCACTGGCTCCACAGCAGACTGCCAGCTAAAAACCCGTTGTTCGGGCCCCATATTTATTCGGATACGATTATCCTGGATGTGCAAGGATTCGGTTGTGACTCGCTCCCCCGGCAGGAGCGGCACATCAAGCGCGATGACCGTTTCAGGACTACGGCGCAACACCCGGGTTGTTACACTCCACTCAAGGCCCATGTGGAGAGTGCGCTGTATCTGGACAAAGGCAGGGAGGTGGACACCGCCTGTGCGCGGATCATCATTAACCTTTTCTGCAGCCACAGGTTGTATCCTGTTCAGGGTCACCTGTTTATCAATGGTACCGTCGTCATGGAGGCCGTTGATGGTCCAGCCCTGTAAACTTGCCTCGGCGCGAGGAGGCAGCATGGGAAATGAAAAGGAGACCTCTCCTCGATTGTTCAGATCTTTACTTAACAGCAGATTGTGGCTGCCCGGATCAAGCCGGATGACACTGTTTCCCTGTTCATCCAGGCGAAGGGTTTCAGCAGGTTTATCGTCAAGTACAATCTGATCGAAAAATCGATTTTTGCCTGGAAGCGGTATCCCACCCCGGATAAGCGAATCCACCTTGAGGTCAACCTGCAACCGATCATTCTCCACCCGGATCAGACAGGCTTGTATTGCCGCACAATCCTGGCCGCAATCGGGTTCTGCAAGCAATCGGTTTTGCAGTTCCTGCAATATTTCAGGTGGCGGCACCTCTGCCTGTATATTGGAGGGCAGAGACAAAAGTGCCCCAGGCAACAGCAGAGCTAAGAGACCGACAACAGCCGTCGCCGATGTCGGTCTCGGTTTTGCTGTTCCTCGGATCAGGCATTGACGGAGAAAACCTATGATGAGCAGGGCGAGCAAGAGTACTCTTACAAATGAAAGGACGGTATTTACCAGGGGAGAAATAAAAATTAAGGTGATATCCTGTCCTGGTTTCACCGGACCATTCCAGGTTAATCTGACCTGTTGCCAATGCCAGTTCGGCAGACCCGGCCCGGTCTGAATCATGTCCTGGGGATCGATCTGGATGCTCTTTGCCTGCTCCGGCATTGAACGAAGCGAATAATGACCGGCCTCGGCAGGCTGGGCCTTGGATTTCAGCATGACAGAGGAAGGTTTCTCAAGCATCTCCTCTTCCGCTACGGTGGAAACCTGGTCAGTCATTGTCCTTTGCAGAAAGTCACCTTGGCTTATTCGATAATAGGGGCCAAATTCCAACTGTGGAAAGAGACCAACCCGGACTTCATGGATCATATAGGGAACGGAACTCACAATGATCGCAACCAGAAAGACAAGAGCGCAGACTCGGCTTACGCGTTCTCCTGTTTTCGCCGTTATTATTTTCTGCAGGGCGAGCAGGCCAAGCAGCGGCAACCAGAAAAAACGCGGCGATCCCGGTTGATGATAGATGAAGACCAGGGTGAACAAAGCAACCGTACCCCAGCCCAATCCAAGTATTTTCGCCGTGGCCAGGCCAATGATCAGAACAAGAAAAATATCGAGAAGTGTCCATTGATTCAACCAGGTGGAAACCTGGTCTACACCGGCTGCCGTGAACAGTTTCCAGCCGGGAGGAAGGTTTAACTCGGCGGATACCTGTTGAAAGGTATGATCCCAACCCAGTGCTGGAATTGCAAGGCGCACACCCTGCACCGGCGTATCAAGCCGTGACTCGGCGCGAAGCGAGAGACGGCCTTGCCGTACTTCAACCCCGACCTTGTCCGAATCCTGGAGACGGGTAATCAGCCTGCTCTCTCCTTCCACCTCAACTTTGCCAAGTTGTAGAGATGGATCGGCATTGAGTCGCCACCCCCTGGTCATGGTTCCATCGATGGCGTCAAGCACGGTCATTCCGCTTCCTTTCTCATCCAGCCAGATTTTGCGTTTAAGCTGAAGACGGTTTGGAACAGGATTTGTGTTGCCCCGGTTTTTTTCGGTCAGGATCATCCGGTCACCACTTGTGACGAGATAGGCGGGCAAATTTTTCCAGTCCTGGGGAAGGCTGGTGCGGGACGGGTCCACCGGGTGAACGCCCTCTATTTCAACCTGCCGGAGTTTCGGGTCTGCGGAAAAGACCCAAATCTCTTCCTTGGGCCAGGGACCTTGTATCGTGCCCCGGCCTATTTCTTCCGGTGAGAGCGGTCTTTTATTTCTCAAGGTCAGCTGAATCTGCCACTGGCCCGGTCGAACCTGGACATTCAGCCGGCCACTGTTGTCGAGGCGAGCAGGCAGCGGTGAATGCAATTGCTGAGGAACAAAATCTTGCCCGATTTCAAGACCAAGGGTAACCTCTCGGGGACTACCGGAGACGGTCAAAAGAATACGCAACTGCTGACGCAGGGGAACACCATCGTCAATTCTTCGAAAGACTTGGATGGCAAGACTATCTTCTGCTGGCTTTTGGCTTCGGTCTTTACGCTTAAACCAGAGCTTTCCCTGTTCATCCAATTGTATATTTTGTACATTTTTTCCACCAAGCGAAAGACGGACAAGGCCGGTTGCCGGGGGAATAGAGAGGTATTCGGGCAGTTCTTTCCAGATGAACCTCCCTGTAATTTGGTGTTTCCCCGGATCGAGCCAGACCGACGGCCTTCCCTGGTCATTGGTCACAAGGATACTCTTACCGTTCACCTGAATCGTATCAGGCCAATTCGGAGATCCTCCAGGCAGGTCGACACGACTCCTGGTTTCTACAACCCATTTCTGTCTGAACGTGGCCCCGCCATCGTTGACATCAAGTTCCAGGGAGGACGGCCAGGTACAGTACCTTTTTTTTGCTTCTGTTGTTTCCAACGTACACGTTTTCTCATCCTGTTCATGCAATACCCAGGGAATCCACGGTTGGAGCTCCTCGGGAATTTGCAACTCCAAGGCTCTGGCAGCCTGGGACGCGCCTGGAATACAAAACTGCAGAAGCAGTGAAGCAAAAAGAAAAA
>CALZIH010000222.1 GCA_945787305.1 uncultured Desulfobulbaceae bacterium
CGACCTTTTACCGGGAAGCTCTTTTTTAACCGAATTAAATAATAGACCCAACCCTGAGAATGTGAATATGTTGATTATTGCCGGCATAAGCAGCCCCTGGGATGAGCATGCTATTCAGCGCGGGCTTGATAATGTGCGGCAGAGATTTTCAACTGATCGACAGCGGGAATTCAACACCCTTGGCACCTACCTGATTGCAATGACCCGGGGGCTTGGAGATGGACTGGTAACCGTTGCTTCATCCGGCCTTGAGGGTATTCCCTATCGAACAGTCACCGGGACACATCTGTCGATGATTCGAAATATCACCTTGGAAAACCAACGTGTCCCGCCGGCCATACCAATTATTCTTGAGACCTTGCAAAGCGTTGAGGTGAAGGGCGAATAAGTGGTGCATTGATGGGAATTCATTGCTCGGCCTCAGAACACATATTCAAACAAGATCAGTAAGGTCAAACTGTTGAATTTTTATTGATTCGCTGGATTTATATCGCTTGCCCCTGTAGCATTTCCGTTTTCTCCGGTTGAACCTTCCTTGTTTTCGATACGCGTTGGCTGTTATTTGTTACCCTAGGCTCGCGACCCATCAATAGTCTTTAGTTTCCGCCTGCCAGTCAATAGTTGAGCTTGCCTCCGATTCATTCTGAAAAAATCCCCATTTCGCAAAATCCGGATCAACGCCACGCTATACTGTCAGATTAAGTTGAGTTGTAAACCAATGATCAGGTCAAGTCGCGGTTTAGCCATCTTATCCGAGATGGTTCAGGTCATATGTGTACCAGAAAAATTTACTCTCTGATTTACTCCGGTCTTTCACCCCCCTTCAGGTAACCTCCTCAAGCTATTTTTGAACAGAAATTATCATTATCTCGAGGTGCATTTTTTCTGTTTCACCTGCATCTTTACTGATGCACCACTTTTGTAGTTCTTGATGCTCACCATGAGGCCTTCATGTTTCGCACCAATTAACTGTTTGATATCTTTGTTTAATGATTTGTGTGTCCTGCTTTCGCAGACTGGTATACATGATGCATAGCGTATAAGGAGATTCAAGATTCAAGGGCTTTGAGGCTAAATGAAAGAAACGCAACGTACATCAACTTCTTCCTATTTTTTGGATAGCTGCCTCTTTTTCTCACGACCGGTGGCGGTATTCTTTACCTGGTTATTCATCGGGATATTGTTACAGCCGGAAAGTGCCCTGGCGTTTCAGTCTCACGGTGCTCCTGAAGGGCTTTATGTTCACCAGATGGCGCATATCAACTTTATCCTTGCCCTTGGCTATCTGTATTGGGACATCAGAAGGTCCTCGCTTGACGGCAAAGGGTGGAGCTACCTGCAGGCATTCTGTATCGTTATGCTCTGCTGGAATATACTTGCCTTTGTCGGCCATGCTGTTGCGGTGTATATGGATGCCGATTCCATCACTGCCGTAGGTGGCTATTTGCAAGGCAGAATTCAAGGGCCCGTTGATCTGCAAAAACTTACATTCTACATCGCAAAGTTTGACCATCTTCTCGCAGTTCCAGCATTATTTTTTCTCTATATTGGAATGCGCTCTTTATACTGCTCGGCAGAAAAGCATACCGGGAAGGCAAAGAAATGAATGGGTTACCCCTCCTCCCAACCATTGTCATCGATATGGCCGGTTCAACGGCAAATATCATCTTTGCCTTCCTGGCTATGCGCTACGCATACCTGCTTTCCCGCAAACAACCGGAGAATTTTCTTTGGGGGTATCTCTTCTATCTTTGCATCGCCATTGCAGCTTTTTCCATCTCCCGCGCAGCTGGGCATATTGTCAAGCAATTGCTTTTTCTAACTGATAACGGTGACATATGGTCTTCTATTTCTCCCTATTCCGGGGGGTTTAACACCTTGTTGTTGATATCGGTCTCGGCAGTGACACTCTTTTACCATAAGGGGATTCAAGCATATAATTTTATTGAGCAAAAGGCTATTAAACTAAAAAATGCTAATCGCAGGCTGGAGACAGCAGCCAGAGAGATGAAGGAGTTGAACCTTCACCTTGAAGAACTGAATCTACATTTAGAGGAAAAGGTCGAGGCCCGAACAGCTGAGCTTTCTAAATCGGAAAAGAAATTTCGGCACCTCTATTCCGCTTCAAAGGATATGATCTTTTTTTGTGATACCACAAACAATCTTTTGGACATCAATCAATCCGGTCTGGAAATGCTTGGCTACGGCAAGGGTGACCCACCGCCTCTAAATCTGACCCACATCATTAAAAGTGAAGAAGAAATATCATCCTATTTCAACCTGATGGCCAGAGATGGCTATATCAAGGATCTCGAGTTGGAGTTTTGTAAAAAAGACGGCAAGAGCGTTTATGTTCTCTTCTCGGCTTCGGCTCTCTACGATGACGATGGTGAGATGATCGGCTTTGAGGGGATTGCCAAAGATCTGACCAGGGTCAAAACCATGATGGAACAATTGGTTTCCAGTGAGAAAATGGCCTCGGTCGGCCAGATGGCGGCAGGGGTTGCCCATGAAATTAATACGCCGCTTGGGATTATTCTCGGATATGCCCAACTGATGATGGATGATTTTACCGAAGATTCGGATGTCTATCAGAACCTGCAAGTAATTGAACGTCAGACCAAGGCAAGCCGCAAGATCGTTGCCGACCTTCTCAAATACTCCCGTCAGACAGGTAGCGCTCGTGAAAACCTGGATGTAAACGAGGTGATTGCCGACGTCCTCGCCGTCACCGAACATAATCTCCATCTCAATCATATCCATTCACACCTTGATCTTGATAAAGATCTTCCCGAGATAGTTGGCGATGCTGAAAAACTCAGACAAGTTTTTGTCAACCTGATCAACAATGCACAGCATGCCATGGAAGGGCAGGGAGATGGAGATATTACGTTGAGCACGTCGTTTGATGCAACGGCCAATCAGGTCATAGTGCAGGTTCGTGATACCGGTCATGGTATACCGGATACGGTGAAGGCAAAAATTTTTGATCCGTTTTTTACCACCAAACCTGTCGGCAAGGGAACCGGACTCGGCCTCTCCGTTTCTTATGGTATTATTCAGGACCATGGCGGGTCCATAGAGATTGAAAGTCCTGTTGATGACCAGCAGGCAGATGCAAGAGGTAGGGGAACGGTCTTTCGGATTTCCCTACCCGTAGCTGATGAAGCAGAGGTCCTTGCCTGATTTTAGCGATATATACTGGCGCAGCTTTTTCCAGAAAGACTAAGGCCGCAAAAATTTTCTACGGAGGGACACTATGGCTGAAATTTTAGTACTTGATGATGTTGAGGATGCAACCGTTCTCATAGGTAAGATTTTATCAAAAAAAGGACACAGTGTACACACGTTTACCGAAGAAGATGAAGCAATCAATTTTGCTAAAAAACAAGAAATAGATTTGGCAATACTTGATATTAAATTGAAAAAAATGAGCGGTATTGAGGTGTTAGTTATGTTGAAGGAGTCAAGGCCATCAATGCACGCGATCATGTTGACCGGGTACCCAACCGTTGAAACCGCACGTGAAGCTATCAGTATCGGAGCCGATGAATATTGCGTAAAACCGATCGACAGGAATGAGCTTGAAGAAAAAGTTGAACAGGTTCTAAAGAAGTCATGAACAGTTACCGTGTGCCATGCTAACCAATGCGTAAGGAGAAGTGATCATGAAAAAATCAGTATACTCCCTCTGCGGTATGTGTACCGTACGTTGTCCCATTCGGGTCGAAGTGGAGAATAACGAGATAACGTGGATTGAAGGAAATCCACATCTCCTTGATGGTGCACTCTGTGCAAAGGGTTCAGCCGGGACAGCCCTTGTCAAGGACAATGAGCGTCCCCAGCAGCCGCTTATTCGTGAAGGCGGGCGCGGAGCAGGCCGATGGAAGAAGGTGAGCTGGCCCACAGCCTATGATTACATCTCAGATAAGCTGAAAACAATTAAATCGGAACACGGGCCAGAATCAGTTGTGGTATCTTCACGAGGTGGCCCCTGGCAAAATATGTACAAGACATTCTGTCACGCCTTTGGTTCGCCCAACTATACCAATCATGATTGCACCTGCGGGCGCAATACCCACCATGCCAGCCTTTCCATCAATGGGGTAGGGCGGAAAGGATTTGTTTATGACATAAAGAACGCGAATCATTTGGTACTGTTCGGGCGCAATATGTTTGCCTCCCTGCGGATCGCTGAAAACCTGCAGACGATCGATATGCTGGAAAACGGTGGTCGCTTGACCTATGTCGATGTTCGCCAGACCATGACCGGTTTGAAGGCGACACGATTTTTCCAGGTTCGTCCGGGCACCGACTATGCCCTCGCCCTCGGCATGATTCATGAAGTGATTAAAAAAGAAGCCTTTGATGCTGATTTCATAAATACATATGTCAGTGGCTTTGAAGAACTCTGTCAATTCGCCGAGCAGTATTCACCGGCCTGGGCTGCAAAGGAATGCGGCATCAAGGAAAAGGCGATCAAGGAGTTTGTTGAAGAGGTTATCGAAGACCGCCCCAAGGTGATTTTTCATCCCGGCTGGAACCTGTCACGCTACAAGGATTCCTTCTATGCAAGTCGTGCCCTTCATATTCTTAATGTCCTTATGGGCAATATTGAAACGAAGGGAGGCCTGCTTATTCCGAAAGGGCCGGGAGACTGCGGGGTGAAAGGGATTCGCAATCTTGACTGCCCGAAACCTGACATCCAGCGCGGCGACGGTGTAGGCTGGAAATATAAACATTTTGATAAGGGGCCGGGGCTGGCGCATCTCTTTTTTCCAACAATGCACACCCAGGACCCCTATCCCATAAAAGCGTGGGTCGCCATGCGCCATGATCCGTTTTCCGCCATGCCGGATCCGGAAGCCCAAAAGCGCGCCTTTGATAACTGCGATTTGCTGGTCTCCATTGATACCCATTACAGCGAGTTCGGATGGTATGCAGATGTCATCCTTCCGGAATCCACCTATCTGGAACGAGACAGCATGATCGCTGCCCAAAAGGGTCTCAAACCACGCCTTATCAAGCGCAACAAGGCCGTAGATCCCGAAAATGATACCGTCGGCCTTTACCCCATCATTAAAGGCCTGGCTGATCGCCTGGGCCTCGAAGAGTATTTCCCCTTCAAAACCATGCAGGAAGTGTGGGCCTGGCAGCTTGCCAACACC
>CALZIH010000223.1 GCA_945787305.1 uncultured Desulfobulbaceae bacterium
AAATGCTTTTCTAGCGGCTTTTTCTCACCAGTTTTCCACATAAGGAATTTATCGTTTATGCGTTTTTTCTTCCGCTCCAACAGCAGGCTTAAATTAAGTAGCGCTGGTCTTTTCATGCCGTTGCTTTTCATTCTTGCCTGTGCCATCTCAAACAGCACGATAGCACTGGCCGCGGGACCCAAAGCTGCCGACTTAGTCAAAGATGGTCAACCCATTGACCTGCAGCAAAAAAAGTATCAACAACTCTTTACTGAGCTCAAAGAGCAGCATCAATTCACCGACCAACAGTTGCGGTCAATTTTCCAAGGGCAACAGATCTCAAAACGTGTACTGGAGTTGATGGATAAACAATGGGAGGCAAAACCTTACCACAAATATTACCCACTCTTTGTCACTGAAAAAACTATTGCCACCGGCAAAAAAAAAGTGCTGGAGCACAAAAAACTCCTCGATAAAATAGAAGCAAAATTTGGTGTGGATCGAGAAATCGTAATTGCCGTCTGGGCCATTGAAACCAGATATGGTTCGAACCAGGGAAGCTTCAACGTACTGCGAACCCTCAACACCCTGTTCGACGCCTACCCAAGACGATCAACTTTTTTCAGAAAACAACTGGTCCACTTTCTGGTTCTCTGCAAAGAAAACGGTGTTGACCCTGCAACAATTCAAGGATCCTACGCCGGGGCCTTTGGCCAGACTCAATTTATTCCTTCTTCTTTTCGTGCCTATGCGGTCAGTTTTGACGGCGATAGCAAACGTGATGTTTGGAACTCAATCCCCGATGTTCTGGCGTCCATTGCCAACTACCTGAAACAGTTTCACTGGACTCTTCGTGCCCCGATATACGCGGAGCTGGGCCATACGCTCAACGACCAACAACTGATTGCCGCCAAGCTCAAAGGCAGAAAGGGACGAGTGGAGTGGGCTGTTGTTCGTGACGAACAGAAACTAGACCTTGCCCCATCGCCGCAGAACAGACCACTGTCTATCATCGGCCTGGAACTCCCTCCAGGCGGAAAATATGCTTTTCGTTATGTTGCAGGATATCCAAACTTTCAGGCAATAACCGAATGGAACCACTCCAACCGCTATGCCATGGCGGTCACCGAACTGGCTGAAGGGATCAAGGGGAAAAAATTCGGCCGATAGTTTTCTCGCCCATGTGTAAGGTTACGCTCCTCTGCATTGCACTCTTCTGTTCTCTTTTCTTGGGATTTGCCGGTTGCACCCAAAAAAATGTCCATCCGCTGGTAGCATCAAAATCTCCTCAATTCACCGATGACTTACAATATCGAGACCTTGACCGTGCCATTGAACAAAGCCTGATTTACCTTAGAACGCGCCCAAAAAATTCCCAATTTACCATAGACGATCAATCGCTTTCAATTGATCACCTTATCCGCTCGCTCGAGTTCTTCCGGAACCTCATCGCCGCCCAGCCCTCTGCCGCCCAGTTTAACTCACAGATCAATTCCTATTTTGACATCTTCCAGGCTGCAGGAACTAGTGGATATAACCCCCAGAGAAACATGCTGGTCACCAGCTATTATCAACCTATCTTTGCTGGAAGTCTTGAGAGAAAGCCACCTTATCTTTATCCAATATATGGGATTCCAGACACCTTGGCTCTTCGTCGTGATCCAGAGTCGGGACACAAAGAAATTGGTCGATTGGAGGGCAGCCGTTTCAGTCGATATTGGACCAGGGGGGAAATAGAAAACCATGGCCATGCAAAGGGTAACGAACTGGTCTACCTGAAAGACCCCTTAGATGCTTTTCTTCTCCACGTGCAGGGATCAGGCCTGATCAAATTGCCAGGCGGAAAGATCAAAGGAATCCACTATGCGATGAAGAATGGCCGACAATACAAAAGTATTGGAAAACACATGGTGGAGACCGGCAGGATGCAGCTTGAAGAGGCCGGCATAGATACCATTCGCAACTATTTTGTAACTCACCCGGAAGAACAGCAGAGCATTCTTCATCACAACGATTCCTTTATTTTTTTTGAATGGACATCGACGCATGGAGCCATAGGCAACCTGGGACGAGAATTGACCGCACAACGCTCCATTGCTGTCGATCAACACTGTTTTCCATCAGGGGCGCTCTCTTTTCTCGTCAGCAGAAAACCTGTTCTCAAAAACGGTCGTATCAATAATTGGGTACCTTTTGGCCGGTTCGTCCTTGTACAGGATACCGGTTCAGCCATCCGCGGTCCAGGGAGAGTTGATCTATTCTGGGGAACCGGGGACGAAGCAGGTTTTGCCGCCGGCAGAATGAAAGAAGCAGGAACATTGTATTTTCTGCTGCTGAAAAAACAATTTCTTTAACCTATCCTTGTAAGTTAACTTTCTTTTTTGATATAATAATAAGCAGAATGAAAAAATCGTGGCCGTCGGCATCATAGGTCTTCAATGAACGAGCCGAAGAATATGACCGTTGATTTGAAAACAACCTCCTGTTTAATATTGAACAGCCAGCAGTACGAAAATTGGCAGCAGATCTCTCTTTTCCCCGAGGAGAGCTTGTCGGGGACCCGGTTGTTTTGCCCAACAACTTGGATTTAACAAGACATAGATCCGGCACCGGAGGCCCTGGAGATCGCTACCGATCAAGGTATAAACGGTGTTGCCGCCATTGGAGAGACGCAGCCTCTACAAACCCGATCAGTCGACCCTCTGTTTGCTTGTTGCCCCCTTGGCCGTTCTCTGAGAATACGCCAGGGCACTTCGCCAGGATGGTCTCTTACTGTTCGGCTTCATTCCAGATTTATCAAGCTGGGGTATGGCTTTAACCCTAAAAAGAAGCAGCACCATCCTTTTTACAGACATGCCGATTTCAAGACCATTGACGAGGTGAAATTGCTATCGCTGAAGCAGATTTTTCCTTAAGCAACGCCAGCTCAACCTTGTTATAGTCACCAATTGCCCAGAGGAATTTGGAAAAACCGCAGCCGAACATAGACGAGCAGGCTGGACGTTGTATTCTAGCCGCCAAGCACAGGAAAGACATCAGATGAAATTTGCCAATATCATTACCCTGACTACCGATTTCGGCCTACAGGATCCTTACGTCGGCCAGATGAAAGGTGCTATTCTCAAGCGGAACATCACCGCACGAATAGTAGATCTTACCCACGCTGTCCCAAATCATGACATCTTAAACGCCGCCGTGGTAATACGAACAAGCTACAGATACTTTCCCGAAGGGACAATCCACCTTGTTGTCGTTGATCCCGGAGTCGGCAGTCAACGCAGTATCCTTGCTGCCACCGGTGAGAATCACCTTTTTATTGCTCCGGATAACGGCCTATTGACCTTATTGGCTCTGGACAATAAGATTGAATCCGTCCATCGAGTGGAAAACAGCTCGCTCTTTCCTTCCGAGGTCAGCAGTACCTTTCACGGACGTGACATCATGGCACCGGTAGCGGCAGCCCTTGTCGGCGGTCTTCCTTTGGAAAAAGTCGGACCCGAGACAACGTTCACCCACTGCGTTCAACTTGACATACCAAAACCCGTTATCGGCAAAGAGGAGATCACCGGCCAGGTTATGCATATTGATCATTTCGGCAATATCAGGACAACCATAACCACCAATCATCTAGGCAGATTTCAACCCTCACATTTTGCCGGCATTGAAATCGGCAACCATACCATCTCGGCCCTATCCAGCACCTATGGCGAACAGACCGCTGGCGAACTCGTTGCCCTGCTCGACTCGTCGGGCTACCTTGAAATCGCCGTTAATAGAGGCAGCGCAGCACAATTCACAGGTTGCCGTCCCGGTGATCCGGTTGTCGTGCTGCAGAATAACGCCTGATATGATCAATCTTCAAAAACCATACCTCTTTTACAGTAGCAGGCTATGTTTCACGGTATGGGCTACCACTGCTCTGTTGCGATCTACTTGAAAAGGTATGAAAAACAAGGGGAAAAAACCATGAAACAACGTACTCACGCAATCCTGTATCTGGCGCTCGCCATGCTCTTGCCGGTGAGCTGGGTTGCAGCGGAAAATACTATTCCTGCGCCGCCTAATGGAAACCTGCGCTACTCGATAACTGTCACCAAATTTAAGAACGAAGCCGGTTGGCATGGCAGGTGGAATGTTGGCGACGGAATGCAGACCGCGATGACCAACCTTCTCCACGAATCAGGATGGTTCATTGTTCTTGGTGATGGCGAGATGCGCAAAGCGGCGATGGATGAACAGGATTTCGCAGCATCCGGACGTGCAGCCCAGGGTAAGAAAAAAGCAAAAATTGGTAGAATGACACCGGCCCAACTCCTGGTTCGCGGATCCATCACCCATGTTCAGGATGACACCGGCAGTGGTGGTGGCGGCCTCAGTTTTAAAGGGTTCAGGATTGGCGGTTCTGCCGGTGAGGCTGCAATGAATGTCACTATCTACCTGGTCGATTCGGAAACAGGACAGGTGAAGGCATCGACGGATGTAATTGGCAAATCAGGACGCAAAGGATTTACTGTTGGTTATCACGGCAGCGCACTTGGCGGCCTTGGGGGAAATCTCGGTGGTCAGAAAAAAGATAACGTAGGCAAGGCCTTAGAAGACGCCGTCGGCCAAGCCGTTGTTTTTCTTATCGACCAACTTGATACAATTCCTTGGGAAGGTTCTGTTATCATGGTTAAAGGAAATAATCTTATTATCAATCGTGGCAGTCGTGAAGGAGTTACGGTGGGAAGGGAGTTTACGGTCGGATCCGTAGACGAATTGGTTGATCCGGACACAGGCGAGGTTCTTGACTCGGAAATGACTCAGGTGGGGTCGATCAAGGTCACCAAAACCAAAGAAAAAATTGCTTACTGCACCCCAACATCAGGGAACGGCGCAATGGCCAAAGGGATGTCTGTTTTTCCTGCGAACCGGTAATAATCAACTTGGCGGTACCATCATGAAAACAGGGTGTTGGAAAATTTCCCAACACCCTGTTTCGATTACTCAGTGGCTGATGATGACCGACTCGGATCGTTCCAGTACACCCTTTCGAGCCCGCATATACTCTTTTACATTCCGCATCACATTGCCGGCTTCTTCCTGGCTCATGGTGTAGGCTGTGTAACTGCCATTTCCATTGTGAACCAACAACTGTTTGAGCTTCTGGCCAGGATGATCAGGATGATTGCAGTCACCATT
>CALZIH010000224.1 GCA_945787305.1 uncultured Desulfobulbaceae bacterium
TCATCTCGAATATATTCAAACGGCCAACACCTTCAGCTGATGATCAAATCTTCCCTTGTGAGTACATATATTCAGTTCAAGTCAAATGCCAGGCCCTTACAGTGCCGCACATTTGTCTTAAAGTTGCAAAATACGACAGACTTATCCTAAACGCTATACAACAGTACTGTGGGATTAGCGCAACACATTCACTGCTTCTATGCAACAGGTCTGTATTGATCTGAAATCATTGCAGCAAACCTGTCGCATGCACCGCGAGCGCCACGCCAAATAAAAAACAAAAACTTAACATTTAATATCAAGCATTTACATAAAAAACAACACCGCAACACCAGCAATATAAATTCTGGCATGGCTGATGCATATTAAAAGGCAAACAAAGAAAAAAATATAAAAAACAAATAACTACGGAGGAAACCATGAAAGCAACAGCAACGACACGGACAGAGGAAAGGATTGAAGCAGGATATGAGGCCTCCAGGTTTGCACTGAATGCAGGAATGGGAATGGCAGCAATGATAGGAATCTGGGGTTTGGCCTGCCTGATAGGTGGTTTGGCAACCAACGGTTTCGGCGGACTGTTGCGGGGATTTTGGATGGCTGTAACCGGTAGTTAATAAATCATGACGACAAGTTCAGGGAACAAACAATTATAAAAGGACAGGAGAATGATCATGGCTCAACAGAATAATAAAATAGCTGGCAAAATAGTTCTTGGTTTTGGTGCACTTATCGGGTTATGGGCAACGGCAGCATTGGTTGGTGGGTTATCACAAGCTGGTTCTGTCACCGAACTTGCCAGGCAATACATGGTTGCCACAGGCATGATCACTCCGATCCATACCCTGGTGGATTACTATACGCACATCAAAGGCATTGAGTATCTGATCTGTGTCGCCTTCTTTGTCGCCTTCCCGGTTTTCTACAACTACGTCAATAAAGAGAAGAAAACGGCGAAAGTTCGCGCCTGATAAAAAAGAAGATTACGACAAAATAACCAAGCCCGGCATGAGCCGGGCTTGGTCTTTCCTCCCTACGCTGGTATGCCGCACGATCATACATGACCCAACAACAATCTCAATTCATCAAGGGATGCTTTCTCTTTCTCGCCGCCGGCACCATCCCTGTAATATTCATGAGCTTCACCGGATATATCGCGGGACTCGTGTTTATCGGCTTTATCTCGGTCTTCCTAGCCCACATCCTCTTTTAAACCTGGCTCTCTGCTGATATTTCTGTAGTTCTAACCTGATCACGATCCATTCCACGTTGAGTATTCAGCACTCTTGCTGAAGTCAGAAGAAAATGGGTAGGTTCTTGTCCTTTACAGAAGACATTTCCTCTGAGATGTTACTTATTGAACTTTTCCTGCGATTCAAAGTAGCCTCAATACTCTTTTGAGGATGTTGCAAAACATAAAGAGGTAGTGTATTTTCCTCAATAATTTCTAGCTTGATAGAAGGTTAGTAACCCTATATCCTTGCAAGCAACATAAAGGATATAAGACATGAGTCCATGTCCAAACAGGAAGAAGAGGAGGAGAATACAACATGGGACAGAATGCACGAATTACCGCTGATGAAGTGAGTAAGGCTCAAGAAACGTGGGGAGAAGGCATAGTACACATCGGCAAAGCATACACCGATGGTGGTGATTATGTTCAAGCAGCCGAAAATCACCTCAATACGTTATATGCCTTTGAATCCGGACCAGTGCTCTTTAAACCAACCAAGGCAGCAGATACCCAGTTTCGCCCAACAAAAGAAGGTGCACTCTCCTATTTTGTCGGGAAAAACGACGCGTACAAGGAAGACCATGGATTCGCCATCCATCCATGGATAAACGTTCGATTTGAAAACGTGGAAACATTTATTCATCATGATTATGCAGTCGCCATGGGCAACTATTATTTTACCGAGACAGGTGGAAACGAGGTTAAGGTTGAATACACCTTTGGTTATATCAAAGACGAGAACGGTAACTTAAAAATTAATCTACACCATTCTTCCATTCCCTTCAACGCCGGTTAACGGTCTTCCTCTCGCCGACTTTTCAATCGAAGAAGTCGGCGAGAGCGTGTTATACAATAACAACCGACAAGCAGTTTCACACCTCTGTAATACTATCAAAAAGTAATACATCCCCACCTGACACCGAATGAACACCCACTCATTTTACAGCCATTTCCTCTTGACTTTCCTGGAAAGAGCGCTATGAATGGATTTGTTTAATTCCGTGTAGACAGTTCCCTGCCAGGATAGTATTGCACGTACCGCTGTTGCAGCGAATCCAACTGAACTTCTGATTACATCCAGTTTGGAACTTTTCTCCTGTGACAGTGGGCAGTACACTTCTGCGTGTTTCTGCAGCTTATGGATTTATTTTATACTTTTTTGTTTATTTTATTTTAATGGTTGAAGGAGGAGACAATATGATCTTTAAATTTTTCCCGTTTTTACTCTGGTTTAAGGGGTACAAAATTGGGGAATTCAAACTTGACTTGGTTGCCGGCGTCACAGTGGCTCTGGTATTAATCCCCCAGTCCATGGCTTATGCCCAGTTGGCAGGCTTGCCGGCCTACTACGGCCTCTATGCCGCCTTCCTACCGCCCATGGTTGCAGCGTTATTTGGTTCCAGCCGTCAGCTCGGTACCGGCCCGGTTGCAGTTGTATCTCTCATGTCGGCAGCATCCCTTGAACCCTTGGCAACAGCCGGTTCTCCTGAATTTATTGCCTATTCGATCGTCCTGGCTTTGGTCGTCGGTATCTTCCAATTCTCCCTCGGCGTACTGCGTCTGGGAATGGTGGTCAACTTTCTCTCTCATCCGGTTATCAACGGTTTTACGAATGCTGCGGCTATTATCATTGCTTCGTCCCAATTCTCCAAATTTTTCGGAGTCTACGTGGACAAAGCGCCCCACCATTACGAAACGATGGTTCGAGTGGCCCAGGCAGCAATGGATTACACCCATTTGCCCACTCTGCTATACGGTATTGCTGCTGTAGCCATCATGGTGGTCCTGCGACGCATCAATCCCAGGATCCCCAACGTGTTGATCGCTGTTATGATCACAACCGTCATTTCTTATTTTACCGGTTTTAACAACGATTCCTACGTTCCAGTCGGGGCAGTTCACTCTCCGGGGATTGAGGAAACCATGACCAACTTCAACCACGCTGTCGGCGAAATCAACAGTCTAGGTCAAAAACGTGCAGATACAGGTAAAGAACTTGATATTCTCAAGAAAGAGGAAAGCGGTCACGGCCCGTCGATTAACCAAATAAAAGTCAAAAGCTCCATCGATATTCTGACAGCTGAGATGGAAGGAGCCAAACACCACGCCCATGAGTTACGATATGAACTGCGGCACCTAAAATTTGAAGCGGTTCAAAACGGTGAGCAATTTTCCTTTTATCCCAAAGGCCAAGTTCCACCAGGCCTTGAGGGAGACGGCGGCACCTGGAGAATCAAGGTGAAGAATAGTGCCCTAGACCTGGATAAAATTACCATGATGGGCGGCGGCGCCATTGTCGGAAAAATTCCCGAGGGCCTACCGCAATTCACAGTCCCGGAGTTGAATGCCAAAAGCTTCTTAAAACTACTGCCCACGGCAATCATCATCTCCCTGCTCGGTTTTATGGAGGCGATTGCCATTGCAAAAGCCATGGCTGCCAAAACCGGCCAGAAGCTTGACCCCAACCAGGAACTCATCGGTCAGGGTCTCGCAAATATCCTGGGCTCAATTGGTTCAAGTTATGCTGTTTCCGGTTCCTTTTCACGATCAGCCGTAAACCTGCAGGCCGGGGCTGTTTCCGGAATCTCATCGGTGGTCACCTCCCTGATGGTGGTTATCACCCTGCTGTTCTTTACCCCGCTCCTTTATCACCTGCCCCAGGCAACCCTGGCTGCCGTCATTATGATGGCGGTTATCGGACTGATCAACACCCATGGTTTTGTCCATGCCTGGAAGGCCCAACGGTATGACGGTATCATTTCAGTTATCAGCTTTCTGGTTACCCTCTACTTTGCCCCACATCTCGATAAAGGCATCATGGTTGGTTTTTTTCTCTCCATGGGTGTTTTCCTCTATAAATCCATGCGGCCGGTTGTGGCAAAGCTTTCCATGCATGAAGATAAGGTGCTCAAAAGTTCGGAGCATTATCGCCTCAAGGGTTGTCGTCACATATCGGTTGTCCGTTTTGACGGTGCCCTCTTTTTTGCCAATGCCAGTTATCTGGACGAACAGGTGGCAAAATTCAGGACTGAACAACCGGACCTTCGGTATATCCTCCTTGATGCCAAGGGTATCAATGACATGGACGCTTCGGGTGAAGAAGCTCTGGCTATGCTGGTCGAGCGGGTACGGTCTGCAGGCCTTGGCTTTGCCATGTGCGGTGTAAAAGGCCAGGTCATGGCGGTCATGGACCGGACACATCTTTCGGAAAAAATCGGTATGGAAAACATGTATCCCGATACCAAATCGGCCGTTGCAGATATTGTCACCAAGGTACACACCGACAGCGACCTTCCTGAAGGCGGCTGTAAACGATGTCCTCTGACCCAATATATTCCGGTATCCTGATCTCTAAGACAAATCCTACCGGTAACAACAAAACAGGCCCAGGAATTTTGCATTCCCGGGCCTGTTTTTTTCTTTGAAATAGACCTTCTACCTGAATCCGTGCGTGTTCGGCAGCGGTTCAGGTGCAAGAAAGAAACCATACGATTATCCTATAGTGATATCGTATGATTGATGAAAGATACGCGTAGACTCAAAGCAGATGAGCCGCTGCCGGACACTCCGATGGGCGAACAAGTGAGGCGTTTAAAACACTCGCAACTCGAGAGTTACTTGACAATATCGGTTAGATATAAGTAAGAAAACAGCTTTCCGTCATGGATTCAGGTTGTATTAAGGAAGCCGTCCCTGTTGCGCAATTAAACTGTCTCCCAACCCTGTTACGCTGCTGGCACCTCCGTCACCTCACATCGTTCTATGTCTTCTCACCATAGGTATACTTATCCTGGTACTCATAATAGCCAAACACCTTCGCATCCAGTACATTTTCCTGATAGGCGTTAAAAACAACACCGATGATCCGGTCGCGCCCGATAAGATCCACCAATTTTTGTATATGCTCGC
>CALZIH010000225.1 GCA_945787305.1 uncultured Desulfobulbaceae bacterium
GACTTTGAACGGCCGCGATTGGAACCTGGGATTTTATATGCGCAGAGACACTGAAGCGGCCGGTAACCCTGTTACTGATTTGCGTTTTGGTTGTTGTGGCCAGGGGGTAGACATAGGTTGCCCAGTCGTGATCAAAGATCAGCTCCTGATAATAGGTGATCTGGATTCTTTGTCTGGCCTTTGGTGCGATGGGGAAAATACGCATTTCAAACGTCTTGTAGTTTGTCTGCTCGAGCAGGCCAGGATCTCTTCTCCGTTGTTTGTAACTGGTGTATATTTCCCTGGCACGTTTTTTCTCCAGCACCTCACCAACCATTTCTTTACCGTTTATCCACATGCTGAAGTTGGATACGGATGCCCCATTTGGAACCGGGAATGTGTACAGGGCTTCAACTTGTCTGTTTTCTTTGTTAAGAAATACCTGATCAACCTGGGTAACGGCTATGCCGTTGTTGATAGTAACCTGGACGCCATGTTCGACAATTTCAAGTGTACCGCCGAAGCCCCCGTCAGCAATCAAAAGGCCTGCGGCGTATCCTGTTCCTTTCCCTTGCCCGACTAGGCATAAACAAAATGTACATAGAGTGACTACATAAAACAACTTGTCTCTTGCCAAACTGCTTTTCTTTGTTTCCATAAGATTTCTCCGTAATTGAGAGGACGGTGATACTTGCCTTATGGACAATGAATAGCCAGAGCTGTGCCAATTTTTGAGTTTTTATAACCATTTGAAATCAGTATGTTTTGGGGTGGAGTAGGGAACCTGAATAATGAATTAAATACTGGCGCATTGACATTATATGTTCGGCGAATGTACAATTCATGATTATGGGGAACATGCAATTAGACGTACACGACAGGGAGTTTTTTACAAAAGTTCGGCTGGCGATTTCTGCCAACCCGTTTAGTGATGAACGAAAAGACCTTGATAGCCAGCTCACCAAGGGCAGGTCGTCATTGAACAGGGGGCGTCAGACGAGCCATGTGATTCAAGCGGTTACTGAACGACTCCTGAAAAACTGCCCTGATGGAAAAGCTATCATTTCCCGGTTCCAGGGAAAGGACCGAGAACTCATTCAATATGCTGTTCTTTTTCTTGTTTTTCACAAATACGCCTCACACTTTGATCAGCATATTCAAGATCAGGTTCTGATAGGAAATGCGCCCTGCAAGGTCGACTTCTATAACATAGTGTTGTCCGATATGGTGTCGATGGGGGTGAATCGAAAAGAGGCTGTTCGTTATTTTTCTCTGTTTTTCCAAATGCGCCGCGCCTTTTATTTTATTGATAAGATAGTGGGTACGAGCCCGTGTATGAAAGATTTGCGGCGCAGTCTCTGGAATAATATTTTTACCCACGACATCTGGTTGTATGACCAATACCTTTGCAGCAGGATGGAAGATTTTTCAACACTGCTCCTTGGCGCAACCGGGACAGGAAAAGGCTTGGCTGCTGCAGCGATCGGCAGATCCGGATTTATCGCTTTCAATGAAAAGAACAATTGTTTTGCTGAAAGCTTTACCAGGGCATTCGTCTCAATCAACCTTTCCCAGTATCCTGAACAGCTGCTTGAATCCGAGCTCTTTGGTCACAAAAAAGGAGCGTTTACCGGTGCAATTGAAGGGCACGACGGTGTTTTCACACTTTGCAGTCCCTCGGGGGCGATATTCCTTGATGAAATAGGCGAAGTCAGCATACCGGTTCAGATCAAATTGTTGCAGGTCCTGCAAGACAGGGCGTTTTCGCCGGTCGGCAGTCATAAGAAGCATCGTTTTGAAGGGAGAGTTATCGCCGCTACCAATCGACCAATCAACGAGTTACGTATTCAAAAGTTGTTTCGTGACGATTTTTTCTACAGACTCTGCTCGGATATTATTCATGTGCCGCCACTTTCTCAGCGAATAGAGGAAAATCCAAAGGAACTTGACCATCTTTTAGTCCATACCCTCAAACGAATAATTGGTACCGCATCTCCAGAACTTGTCACAAATATTCTTAAAATTATCAACGAACAAATTCCTCCCAATTATCCATGGCCGGGAAATGTCAGGGAGCTGGAACAATGTGTCAGAAGGATTCTTTTGAATCAGCAATATGAAGGAGATACAATTCTTGACGGCATTGCCGACACCGGCACATTGTATGAGCTCCTGCTGGCAGGGAACTTCACAGCTCAACAACTGCTGGGGACATACTGTACATTGTTGTACGAAAAACTGGGAACCTATGAATCAGTCGCCAAACGGACAGCGCTTGATCGGAGAACCGTTAAAAAATATATTGATTCCTGTTCGTAATCTGTTCTACAAGTATCAACTCTGCCTGGGGGGATCCTGAGCATGCCTATAAAGAAAATTTTTAATGGTGGCGTTCAGGTGATGATGATCTCCTGCCTGTGTCTTCTGGTGTTGGTTGTTGATGCCTTTGCTGGAGAAGAGTATCACCGACGGTATGCTCAAGACCTGCAATCGATCCAGGTCGCTCGGGGCGGTATGCAGTCTACCCTTGACTTTATTGATGCCCATCCTGAAATCTTTACCTTGTCCCAGGACGATGGCAGAGACCAACTCTTGGATCGAAAACAACGCATGGTCGTCTGGCAGACTTGGCAGGCGTTTCTTGATCATATTCTTTTTCTTGATTCCCTTGGCCGGAAGTATACTGACATCTATCTTCACAGCAAGGATGAAGATACTAAACATGCGGCCTTCATTCCTGCCTTCGCCTGCTTTTTGGCACAGTACCGATTCGCTCTCCAGTATATTGACAGAATGGAAAAGAATCCGGCCATGCATGTTGTTCTTAATGATGCCGTCCCGGAACTTGGGGTGCAAGCCGGTGCCTATGCTCTTTTGAAATTTCGTTTTCTTAATGTCATCCGCGGCGCTGAGTTTGCTCGGCTCAACGTGTTGTACGTTTATTACAAACAAAAGGCAGAGAACCCGCATCAGAAGGCCATTGAAGAGGATATCAAAACAATTTGGGCGGCAGGCAAGGGAAAGGGGCCTGTGCTTACAGCAAAAAATGCGATGAAAATTGTTGGCGACCTTGGTCTGACAACATGGTTTCCCGTCCAGAAGGGTACTGCGGAGCTCATGGGTAATATCAAGGTTTGGCGACCGAACATTTCGTTGATTACGCCGGTGCAGATCCAAGAGTTGCAATCAAAACTGCGTCCTGGAGACATCCTTCTCCAGCGCCGGGAATGGTATGCCTCCAATATTGGCATACCAGGGTTCTGGACCCATGCAGCCCTATATATAGGGAGCCCCGATGAAAGAGCGGCGTTTTTTCAAGACCGGGAATCGGCTAACTGGCTGATTGACCAGGGGAGCAAGGACGGCACATTGGACAATCTTCTTGATGCTCGCTATCCTCAGACGTATCCGTTGAGCATTATAGAGCAGGAAGATAACCATGTACCTCGGGTTCTGGAAGCCATAGGCGAGGGGGTATCGTTCACAACCTTGGAGCACTCCGCATCAGCAGATTCCCTTGTGGCTTTACGGCCAATACTTGCAAAAACTGATAAAGCGCAAGCCATACTCAATGCCTTTCAATACAGCGGACGGCCTTATGACTTTAATTTTGATTTTCGTACAGATTCAGAGCTCGTCTGCTCGGAGTTAATATTCAAAGCCTATCAGAAGACATCGCACTCTGCAGGGTTATCCCTTCCTCTCCATGATATCCTTGGTCGCCCCCTTATCTCACCAAATGAAATTGCCAGGCTCTTTGACAGGGAATACGGCACACTCAAACAGCAGCTCACATTCGTCACCTTCCTGGATGGCAATGAGAAAGAAAAAACCGCTGTGGAGTCTACAGTTGAAACATTCAGAAAAAGTTGGAACAGGCCTAAGTGGCATATCTGGCTTCAGGGAACAGTGCTGGGAGATTTACCAGCAGCTACACAATACCCTTGAATTTGATTCATTACGCAGTATTTCGAGGTGGAAGCACTACATTCCTTTTTTGTCGATTTGAGCTCCGGCGGTAATCAGCTTCAGTTAAGTAACTAGCCAGGTTAATTAAAGAGTACTTGTCAAGCCTTTCGCTTTTAACATAAAATGACAATGAGTCAAGAGTATAACAAACTCTAAATATTTGTTTCATATGTAAAAAAGACAGAGACTGAAATTCGTTTTACAGCAACAAAGCCCCCCTTTTAATTTTACTAGCCTGAATACAAAATCTACACTTTGTGTACCTATAGGAGATAACATTGAAGTCTATAACCATGCTGAACACGAGGATACTTGGTATTCTATTCCTGCTACCCGTCATTTGTATACCTTCGCTACAGGCAGAAGAGTTGAGCGGTTTTGACCTCCAAGTCAAAATGATAGCGGAAGGTTGCAGGAGTGATATCCAGAATGAAATGGAGAAGCTCGTCTCCTCAAATCAGCTCAGCATGGCGCAGATGTTTGATACTTTTTATATCCCGATTCCGAACACGAGTCCCCAGAAATTCAAAACGCAGTATGACCATTTGACGGACGAAGTGTTTCGCTTCATACTCGATGGATGCCTGGAACGTGATGAGCGTATTTTATTTGTAGTTGCTGTGGACCGTAATGGATACCTTCCCACTCATAACACTACATATTCTAAGCCGCTAACCGACGATAAGGATTTCAACACCAGAAACAATCGCACCAAGAGGATATTTAACGACCGAACAGGTTTAGCCGCTGCGAGAAACACAAAACCCTACTTGCTTCAAAAGTATAGCCGCGATACCGGCGAAACACTAGCAGACCTGTCAGTACCGATAATGCTCAACGGTAAGCACTGGGGAGCGCTGCGTATTGGATACTGGCGACGATAGGTATAGAGACTATCAAAGAAGAAGCAGTAGCCTATACGTGTACTCCAGTATTATCTATAGACGAAGAGGAATTAAACATGCTTGGATTCGTTACTCATAAAATTGGAATAAAGATTTCACTGGTCGTAAACTTCGTCATCCTTGTTGTCATGTCAGTGGGGACATACTGCCTGGTTTATCAACAAAGCCAAAGTCTTGAGCAAGAACTACTTAACAAGGGCCGAATTCAATCCATTGTTGGTGCGAAAATGATCGGTCAGGTACTTGATGAAGCAATAGATAACGGTGTGTTGACGGTAACGGAA
>CALZIH010000226.1 GCA_945787305.1 uncultured Desulfobulbaceae bacterium
TGGGTATCTTTTTCATTGGTTGGATTGTTGACCTGTTTTTGATTCCTGGTATGGAGCGTGAGGCCGACATCAGGTTTACACCTGGGCCTATTGATTACACCGTTGCCTGGGTTTTACTGGTATTTCTCGGCCTGTTAGGAATACATCGGATGTATATGGGCAAATGGCTGTCGGGAATTCTCTACCTGCTGACCGCCGGTGTCTTCGGCCTGGGCTATATCTATGATATGTGGACCATTAATGACCAGATTACCCTGATTAATGGCGGCCAGGAATGATACGGTGTCGTCTGGGCAGCCATTCGCTTGTCGGGGAGTTGAAAACTATTGTAATTTAGTGGTTTCCTGTTTCCCGAAGAGTTGGCGGATCCCGTGTTGCTCCTCTTTTTCCGCGATTATCTTTGCGGCGTCCTCTTCTGCTATGCCGAGAGCGTTTGCCAGATCGGCAACATTATAGCATGGCTCGCCATTTGCGTTAAATCCGATTGGTGTCAGTTCAGGAAAGCTACCCTGGGTTGCATGGCCGGAGGCCTGTTGCAACAGCTCCTTGACTTCCGGAGGGCCGTAAAGCAATAGCCATTCCACAGCCTCGGACCAGACCTTGCTGTCTACGGTTGGATGCTGCAGGATTTCCATGGCTGATTCCACGGTCCATTCATCTTTTTTATTCATCACGGTGTCACCCCAATGTTGCGTTCCCTTCGTTCATTCCAGGAAAAATATATTATTATTTTTTTGATTCTTCAAGTTGCTCTGTACTATAATTCTTTCCATACACATCGCAACCCGATCAAGGAGAGAACATGGGCGTAGATAATCTGATTTTGCTGGAAAATCTGGAATGGTTTGACGAGTCCGGCCAGGAATTGCTCCATCGCTTACCGGAACAGGGTTCCGGCGAGATAAAGTTCGGTGCACAGTTGACCGTTCGGGAGAGCCAGGCTGCGGTCATGTACTATAAAGGCAAGGCCTGTGACGCCTTTGGCCCAGGCCGCCATACCTTGAAAACCGGGAATATCCCTATTCTGACAAAAATACTGTCTGCACCCTGGGGAATGAAAAGCCCGCTTCGTGCTGAAGTGTATTTTGTCAACCTCAAGGTCTTTACCGATCTCAAATGGGGCACCCGTGATCCCGTCGCCTTTCGCGATGCCGAACTCGGCCTGGTAAGGTTGCGGGCCCATGGTGTATTTAATATCCGGGTAATTCAGCCGGTACTGTTTATCAACACTCTCGCCGGAACCATGGGCAAATATTCAACTGAACAGGTTGAAGAATATTTGAAACGGGTCATTGTCTCCCGGCTGAACGATTTCCTGGGCGAAAAGCTCAAGACCCTGTTTGATCTGCCGGGGACTTTTGATGAGTTGGCAACCGGTCTGCAAAAGCGTCTGGCTAACGATTTTGTCCGTTTCGGTCTTGCGCTGGACGCATTGTATATAACCTCTATTACACCTCCCCAGGAGGTACAGGAGGCAATTGATGATCGCAGTAGGTTGAGCGTGATTCAGGACATGGACAAGTTTGTTCGCATGAAGGCTGCCATGGCCATGGAAAAGGCAGCCGAGAGCGGTGGCGAGGCCGGAGCAGGTCTCGGCCTGGGAATGGGGATGATGATGCCGGGTATGTTCGGTAACCTGCAGGCCGCAACACCAAAGACCACCAATGAGGAAAAAGCAGCCCCTGTACACTGTCAGGAGTGTGCGCATCCCATAGCTGTCGATGCCCGTTTCTGCCCGTACTGCGGTCATCAGCAGGTGGTGTTGAAACAATGCGCCAATTGCGACAAAAATTTGACTCCCGGAGCCCGTTTTTGCCCACGGTGCGGACATCCTGCCGATGAAAAACCAGCCGTTTCGATCTGCCCACATTGCAATACCGACAATTTGCCCGGGGCGACCTTCTGTAACCAATGCGGACAAAAAATAGTATAACAGGCCGGAGCTTTACGGTTAAGATACGTTATTTGTATTCCCTCTAGTCCGGCTTCTTTTCTATGGATATCAAGATAGAACAGGAGTGTCCCCAATGCGGGGCACCTATAACGATTGCCGAGTCGGACCGGTTGTTGAGCTGCCCTTATTGCGGGGTCAAAAGCTTTATGCAATCTGCCGGGGCCTTTCGTTATTATCTTCCACCGCCGGACGGTGAAGAGGACGCCGCCGAATTGCTCTATGTCCCGTACCTCCGTTTCAAGGGCAACATCTTCCTGGTCAACGAGGCCGGAATAAGTCACAAGGTCATGGACACCACCCACCTTGGCTTTGATCTTCCCGGTCTGCCGCCTTCCCTGGGCGTTCGTCCCCAGGCCATGCAGGTACAGAGGCTTTTGCCGGAGACCCCGGGTCGCTATCTCCGCCTGACCACCAAGGCCCGGGTAATTCTTGAAAAGGTCATTCGTCTCTCGCCCATGCGGATCGAAAAAAAGAAGCAGCAGATAACAGGCAAGGAAAACGATATGGTGTATATCGGTTCCCGGATGGAGACCATTGAGTATTCCAGTCACAGCCGTTTTCTGCACAGGGCCTTTATTGGAGAGACAGTGTCTTTTGTCTATCTCCCTATTCATGTGAAGGACAATACGCTTCTCGATGGAGTGACAAAGAGTTTTTTAATGCGTCGGGAGCAGGCATCGGGGGTACCCTTGCGTGGGGCTTCCTTTAATCCCCGCTGGCAGGTCCGATTCATGCCCACCCTCTGTCCCCGTTGCGGTTGGAGTCTGGACGGGGAGGGTGATTGCCTGGTCACGACCTGTAGTAATTGCGACACGGCCTGGGAACTTGGGCCTCAAGGTCTTAAACAGGTCCATTGGCAGATGGTCCCCGGTGATCGCGGAACAGCACTTTACCTGGGGTTCTGGAAGATTTCCGCTCACATTCCCGCCCTGGATATATACAGCTTTGCCGATTTTATCCAACGAACCAATCAGGCCATGCTGCCAAAACAGCAATGGTATGATCGAGTGATGAGTTATTGGATACCCGCCTTTAAACTGCGACCCAAAATATTTCTGCGCACAGGCAGGCAGGCAACGCTCGGTCAGTGGCGGCTTTCCCCGGAGGAGGGGCATGTGGTGCCGAATTTGTATCCTGTTACCCTACCGGCTGCCGAGGCAAAACAGTCGGTAAAGGTGATCCTTGCCGCCAGTACGGCCAGTCGTAAAAGTATCTTTCCTTTTCTCCCCAAAGTCCGCTTGCAAGACGTCACCAGCACACTGGTTTTCCTTCCTTTTGTCGACAAGGGGCATGATTGGTACCAGCCCCATACCGCAGCTTCAATATCAAAAAATGTCCTTCGTTTTGGGCGGAACCTTTGAGGCCTTTCTGAGTTTGAAAAACGGGCCGTTTTAAACACTGGCATACCCCTCGAGTATCTGGTAATAACCCCCCATGATAATCTTATGGCTACCTTGAATATTTGTATTTTCGCCCAATCTCGGCGTTATGCTCAAAATTTTATCCTCGGAATATCAACCATATGACTGTGGTAAAATTATTCGCATGCCTTGACATTGAACGAAAATCCTAATTTTTCAAGGCAACCTTATGAAGTTTTTCCTTCAGAATATACCAACTTCAACAGGTAAAGAATTTTGTCATGCATCACGAAAAATACATGCGGGAGGCTCTAGCTGAAGCTCGGCTGGCATTGGCTGCCGAGGAATTTCCTGTGGGCTGTGTGCTGGTCCTTGATGGCGAGGTTGTTGCCCGCGGTCATCGCCGAAACAGCCGGGTAGAGGAGTGCAACGAGATCGATCACGCCGAGGTTGTTACCTTGCGTGAATTCCTGGCCGAGTATCCGCAAACCGATTGCAGCCGGATTGTTGCCTACTCGACCATGGAGCCCTGTCTGATGTGTTTTTCCACCATGCTACTCTCTGGAATCCGTCGCTTTGTCTACGGCTATGAAGACATGATGGGTGGCGGCACCAGTCTTCCCCTCGACCGGTTGAATCCGCTTTACGCAGAGATGGCGGTGCAGGTGGAAGCCGGTGTACTCCGTACTGACTGCCTTACCTTATTCCAGCTGTTTTTTCGTAACTTTACCTACTGGCAGGACAGCCTGCTCTCAAGGTATACCCTTGCCCAGCCTTTAGAGAACACATCCTCATGAAGATTCCAACAACAGCCAGGACCGTAGGTTTTAAACCCGGCGAGCGCAATGTCTTTTTTCATTTGCTCACCGCCTGCAACCTGAGCTGTAAACATTGTTACATCAATCCGTCCCAACACGGGACCGCAACCTTGTCCCAGGAAACCATACTTTCCTGGTTGCAATGTTTTTCTCGGCCGGAACAGGACACGAACTTGATTCTTCTAGGTGGTGAGCCGACCATGCACCCGGACCTGGCCGAGATTATCAGGGCCGCCAAAACCATGCGCTACCATGTGACTGTTGATTCAAACGGTTTTCTTTTCCATGATCTACTGGAGAGGGTCAGTCCGGACGAACTTGATTATTTAAGTTTCAGCCTTGATGGCCCCGATGCTGCAGTCAATGATCCCATTCGCGGCGAAGGTGTTTTCACAATCTGTACGGAGAATATACGAAAGGCCGTGGCCAAGGGGTTTCGTACAAGCCTGATCTATACAGTTTCCAGTTTAAATATTGATCATTTGCACCAGATGCCTGAACTCTTGAAGGAGCTGGGGGTGCAGCGATTTTTTATCCAGGTGATCGGTCTGCGCGGTAAGCCTGCAGGCGGATCACCGACACCAGAAACACCCTGGCAGGTGGATCCTGAGCAGTGGCTGGCGGTTGTGCCGGCAGTTGCGGCCCATGCAGCCGAGTTAGGACTTTCGGTAACCTACCCCAAGGTTTTCCTTGATATCGATGAACCCTTTGAATGTGCCGGAGTGGTGGCGGAAAATTATTTTATCTTTCCTAATGGACGGGTTTATCAATGTCCGCTCTGCGAAGATCATCCCATTCACAGTTTCTCCATCAAGGATGACCAACTGGTTCAGCGTATCGGCCTGAACGAAGATCGCTTTTTTACCCTTTCCATTCCGGAAGGATGCGTAATGAATAAGTTGTTACAGCCGGATACCATCGAATATCTGTCAGACGGCACGCCAAGACATCGGATTTCCTGTTGCCTCCTGAAGCAACAAGTAGGGTCTG
>CALZIH010000227.1 GCA_945787305.1 uncultured Desulfobulbaceae bacterium
TTTAATGAATAACGGCATGTTATTTTGATATTTTTCTTTGCATATTCATTTTTTATGTTACGCTTATTCGCGTTATTTCATATTGTTGAAACAACAAGATGCTCTGCACCAAACTATCATCTGACGAACACCGCTGATACATGCAAACGGCAAGGGGAAAATGTATCAACCGAAAACATAACTCGTAAAATCACCTGTTACCCATAGGCTGGGATCGAATCAACTATCAAGGAGATTGTTATGTGTCCTGTGAAGAAAAAGACAGATGAGCGGCAAGAACGTATTCGAAAACTGAAACGGGCTTTTGCGTACAATCTTTTTTACAAACAGGGGGTGACCACCAGAACCGCGAGTCTAAATGATTATTACCTTGCCATAGCCTACACCCTGCGGGACCGAATGCAGCACCTTTTCCTTAACTCGGTAGAAGCTCTGCTTGAAAAAGAGTCAAAAATTGTCTGCTACCTGTCAGCGGAATTTCTCATGGGGCCGCACCTGCACAATAACCTGGTCAACCTGGGGCTCTATGATGAATTTGCCCAGGCGGTAGAAGAAACCGGTCTCGATTTGAAAAAGATCATGGCCCATGAAGAGGAACCGGGCCTGGGCAACGGGGGACTGGGCCGGCTGGCTGCCTGTTACCTGGATTCACTTTCCTCGCTGCAGGTTCCTGCCATCGGCTACGGTATCCGCTATGAGTACGGCATGTTTGACCAGGAGATCGTAAACGGCTGGCAGAAAGAACTCAGTGATCGCTGGCTGCATCCCGGTAATCCCTGGGAAATCAAAAAACCGGACATGGCCTGCGATGTCGGGTTCGGCGGGCACACGGAAGTCTATCATGGTGAACTGGGCAAACGGCGTATTCGATGGATACCCGGCCGGGTGATAACCGGCATTCCATATGACACGCCTGTGCCCGGATATAAGGTAAACAATGTTAATTTATTACGGCTGTGGAGTGCTGAAGCCCATACGTCTTTTGATTTTGAGGATTTTAATACCGGCGACTACTACGGAGCGGTGGAAGATAAAATCCGTGCCGAAACCATCACCAAGGTCCTGTATCCCAACGACGAACAGTTTCAGGGCAAGCGGTTGCGCCTGGAACAGCAGTACTTTTTTGTTTCCTGCTCTCTGCAGGATATGATCCGCATCCATCTGTTTATGCATGACAGCCTGGATAACCTTCATGAAGATTTTGCCGCCCAACTCAATGATACCCACCCTGCGGTGGCGGTCCCGGAGCTGATGCGCCTATTGGTAGATGTGCACCTCTATGACTGGGACAGGGCCTGGGATATTACCTGTAAGACTTTGTGCTACACCAACCACACCTTGTTGCCCGAGGCCCTGGAAAAATGGCAACTTCATCTGTTTGGCGATCTGCTGCCGAGACATCTGGAAATTATTTTTGAGATCAACCGACGGTTCCTTGACGAAGTTCGGGTGAAGTATCCCGGTGATGACGGACGCATACGTAGGATGTCCATTATCGACGAATCCGGTCCCAGATACATACGAATGGCGAACCTTGCCTGCGTGGGGTCCAAGGCCATCAACGGGGTGGCGGCCATGCATACCGAACTTCTACGCAAACATACCCTTGCAGATTTCAACACGATGTATCCAGGCAAGATCCGCAACGTCACCAACGGGGTTACTCCCCGGCGCTGGATTGCGGTAAGTAACCCACGCCTGACCGACTTGATCACCGAGGCCATCGGTGAAAAATGGATCACCCACCTCCATGAATTGAAGAACCTGGAAAAACTGGCGGATGATTCTCCGTTTCAGGATGCATGGCGGAAGGTCAAAGAGGACAACAAACAGGACGTTGCCGATATGATTCTACAACATGAAAACCTGGTTGTAGACCCCAAGGCCATGTTTGACGTCCTGGTCAAGCGGATTCATGAGTATAAACGCCAACACCTGAATGTGCTGCATATCGTTACATTGTATAAACAGATTAAGGATAATCCCGGCCTTGATGTCACACCTCGCCTCTTTGTCTTTGGCGGCAAGGCGGCACCCGGATATTACATGGCCAAGCGGATCATCAAGCTGATTACCTCGGTGGCCCAGATCGTCAATAACGATCCTGATGTGCGCGGCCGGTTGAAAGTGTTTTTTATTCCCAACTATAATGTCAAGATCGGCCATATCGTTTACCCCATGACCGACCTGTCCGAGCAGATTTCACTTGCCGGCAAGGAGGCCTCGGGTACCGGCAATATGAAGTTTTCCATGAACGGCGCCCTCACCATCGGTACACTGGACGGGGCCAATGTGGAGATCCGGGAAGAGGTGGGCGAGGAAAACTTTTTCCTGTTCGGTCTTAACGTTGAGGAAGTCATGGCAAAAAAGGCGGCAGGCTACAGTCCCATGGACTATTACCACAATAATAATGAACTGAAATCAGTTATCGACTTGATTGCATCCGGTCATTTCTCGCACGGGGACCAGGAGCTGTTTCGCCCCATTGTGGACTCACTGCTCTATGACGACCAGTACATGCTCCTTGCCGATTACCAGAGCTATATCGACTGCCAAGAGCGAGTCAGTCAGGTGTTTACAGATGAAAAAAACTGGACCAGAATGTCGATCCTGAATGCGGCCCGTATGGGTAAATTTTCCTCGGATCGTTCAATTGCCGATTACAGTAAAAAGATCTGGGACATACAACCCTTTCCCGTCGAGTTGAAGTGGCAGCGGCTGCCTGACGATGGGGTCCTTTTTGCTCCCAGAAGGTTGAAACAAAAGGAGGCATAGCATGAGCGACGATATGCAGGCCTGCGATTTCACTATTTTCGGTGTCTTGGGGGACCTGTCCCGGCGAAAACTGATTCCTTCTTTGTATCAATTGGATCGGGCAGGCCTGCTCCATGAACAGACTCGTATCATCGGTGTCGCCCGTCATGACTTGAGCCAGGATGATTTTGTGGCCAAAGTCCGAGAATCACTGGAGACCTTTGTCAAGGATGACCTTGATCCGCTAGTGACAAAAAGGCTGCTGGCCCGGATGCTCTATGTACTGATCAACCTTGATGTCCCAGATGAATATATCCGATTGGCTGAAGCTGTTGATCAGCAGCAACGTGTTTTAGTCAACTATTTTTCAGTGGCGCCCTCTCTCTTTGATGATATCTGCAAGGGGCTTACCCATGCCGACCTTGTAAAAGGGGAAACCAGGGTCGTTCTTGAAAAACCCATCGGCCGGGACCTGCGAACCTCCCAGGAAATAAATGATACCGTGGCCAAGGTGTTCGCCGAGGAACAGGTGTACCGTATTGACCATTACCTCGGCAAGGAAACCGTCATGAACCTGTTGGCCTTGCGTTTTGCCAACTCCATATTTACCACCAACTGGGATCATAACACCATTGATCACGTCCAGATAACAGTGGCTGAAGAGGTGGGCATTGAGGGCCGGTGGGGGTACTTTGATCAGTCCGGTCAGCTGCGGGACATGGTCCAGAACCACCTGATGCAGATTTTAACCCTGGTGGCCATGGAACCGCCGGTCAATATGGATGGGGATTCCATTCGCAACGAGAAACTGAAAGTGCTTAAGGCGCTGCGCCCTATTACCGTTGACACGGTTGAGGAAAAAACCGTCAGGGGACAGTATACGAGCGGATTTATCAAGGGAGAACCCGTTCCCGGATACCTTGAAGAGAAAGACGGGAACCCTGCTTCGACCACCGAGAGCTTTGTGGCCCTGCGGGTGGATATCGACAACTGGCGCTGGGCCGATGTCCCCTTTTACCTGCGTACCGGCAAGCGGTTGACGACCAAGCGTTCCGAGGTGGTCATCTATTTTAAACGGTTACCCCACAATATTTACAAGGACAGTTATAAACATTTGCCGAGAAATAAACTTGTTATCCGTTTGCAGCCGGATGAAGGTGTGGAGATAGAAATGTTGAATAAGGTTCCCGGAATCGGCAAGGGAATCAAACTGCAGAAAACCGTACTGGATTTGAGTTTCTCAGATGCTTTTCATACCGAACGGGTGGCTGATGCCTATGAGCGGCTTATCCTGGAAACCATGATCGGAAACCAGTCACTCTTTATCCGCCGGGATGAAGTGGAGCGGGCCTGGACGTGGATAGATTCCATTCAGGAGGCCTGGGCGTTGACCAATGAGCCGCCCAGGAAGGCCTGGGCGTTGACCAATGAGCCGCCCAGGAATTATTCCGCGGGCACCTGGGGCCCGGTTGCCTCTGTGGCGCTGCTGGCTCGGGATGGCAGGGAGTGGGAAGAATAACGGTAGAGTGTAATGGTGAGCCGGGAGGCTAGGCAAGAAGGCCTTGCCGGAAAAAGTAGTAAGGTCTTGTGCAAAGAGAAATAAGCTATGATGCTTGATCTTCAAAAATTTCCTGATCGAAACAGCCTGGTCGATGCATTGTCGGCTCGGATCGGCGAGTTGCTGACCGCCGGGGTGCAAGAAAACGGCCGGGCAAGCCTTG
Organism: uncultured Desulfobulbaceae bacterium; assembly: GCA_945787305.1. GTDB lineage: Bacteria > Desulfobacterota > Desulfobulbia > Desulfobulbales > Desulfobulbaceae > DRLX01. Next base: position 4,476 of record CALZIH010000227.1, read on the forward strand.
CCGTCTCCGGTGGTTCTACGCCGGTGGACCTGTTTGAAAGATTGTCAGGACTTGATTTTCCCTGGCAGCAAGTTGTGGTCACGTTGGTTGATGAGCGGTGGGTGGAGCCTTCGGAACCCGATTCCAACGAATACCTGGTTCGCAGCCATCTTCTTAAAAACAGGGCTCTTGCCGCCTCGTTTGTCGGTATGAAAAATAGGGCCGCAACCGCCGGTGGGGGGGAAGCGGAATGTGAACGAAGCTTACAATTGCTTCCCCGTCCTTTTGATGTGCTAATACTGGGCATGGGCGATGACGGTCATACAGCGTCCCTGTTTCCCGGCGCAGAGAAGCTGGCCGAGGCAACAGCCATGAACTCGGGCAAGCTGTGTATGGGGATCGCCCCATTGACAGCACCTCATGAGCGGATGACACTGACGCTGCCTGCAATTCTTGGCTCCAGGCAGATATTTTTGCACATTACCAGTCAGTCAAAATATGAGGTGTTACAGCAGGCCTTAATCGATGGTCCGGCCGAGGAAATGCCCATCCGTTTTGTTCTGCAACAGCAGGCCACCCCATTGACTATTTTCTGGGCGCCTTAAGTACCAGGGGGATACCATGCATAAAGCTGTTGAAAACGTCACCCGGCGTATAATCGAACGAAGTAAAAAGAGCCGGGAAGCGTATCTGCAGAGAGTGGAAGAGGCGAGGTGTGAGGGAGTCTTTCGTAAAAAACTTCCCTGTAGCAATTTTGCCCATGATCTTGCCGCCAGTCAGGGCGGTTGCCGCTCCTCTCTACTAAGCGATACTGTGCCCTCCATTGGTATTATTACCTCCTATAACGATATGGTATCAGCTCATCAGCCCTACGCTGCATACCCGGAGATCATTAAACAAGCCGTTAGCAGCGCCGGGGGTGTAGCCCAGGTGGCCGGAGGGGTACCGGCGATGTGTGACGGGGTTACCCAGGGTGAGCCGGGTATGGATTTAAGCCTGATCAGCCGGGATGTGATTGCCATGTCCACGGTAATCGGCCTGTCCCATAATGTTTTTGACGGTGCACTGTTGCTTGGTGTTTGCGATAAGATTATGCCCGGGCTCCTTATGGGCGGGCTCCAGTTCGGTCACCTGCCCATGATCCTGGTTCCGGCGGGTCCTATGGATTCGGGTTTGGCCAATAAAGAAAAGGCACATGTCCGTGAACTTTTTGCACAAGGCAAAATTGGACGTGAAGAGATGCTTGCCTCCGAGGTCAAGGCGTACCATAGCCCAGGTACCTGTACTTTTTACGGAACTGCCAACTCCAACCAGTTGATAGCCGAGATGTTGGGCATGCATTTGCCTGGTGCCTCGTTTGTCAATGCCGGTACGGAATTCAGAGATGGGTTGACCCGAGCAGCAGCTGTGCGGGTTACGGATATAACCCATCTTGGCCAAGAGTATACACCGATTGCGCATGTGATCAGTGAAAAATCCATGGTCAATGCCATAGTGGGATTGCTGGCTACCGGCGGCTCAACCAATCAGACCATGCATCTTGTGGCCATTGCCCGGGCAGCCGGGATCCGTATTGATTGGGACGATTTTGCCGAGCTCTCAGATGCCATCCCCCTGCTTGTACATATCTATCCCAATGGTTCAGGTGACATTAACGCCTTCCAGCAGGCTGGCGGTATGGCGTTGCTGATCCGGGAGCTCCTAAAAGGCGGTTTGGCGCATGACGATGTGCAGACCGTAGTCGGAAGGGGGTTGAGTAAATACCTGCAAAAGCCTCTGCTTGAAGGGAAGGATGTTCTCTGGCGGGATGGCCCTACGCAGACCGGAGACGATGAGATCATAACCTCTGTACAAAAACCTTTTGCCGCAATGGGTGGCATCAAGGTGCTGTCCGGTAACCTGGGAAGGGCGATTATGAAAATTTCCGCCTTGGCCGACGGTGATTCCACTCTGGTGGAGGCCCCGGCCATGGTCTTTAACAGCCAGCATGAACTGGAAGAAGCCTTTAACGACGGCAGGTTGAACCGGGATCTGGTGGCAGTGGTTCGTTTCCAAGGCCCGCAGGCCAATGGTATGCCGGAGCTACATAAACTGATCACCTACCTGTCCATCACCATGGATCGCGGTTACATGGTAGGGTTGGTCACAGACGGGCGTTTATCCGGAGCATCGGGTAAGGTACCTTTTGCTATCCATTGCACTCCTGAGGCCTTTTGCGGCGGGATGCTGGCCAAGGTCGAAGATGGGGATGTAATCCGGATGGATGCCCATAACAATATACTGGAGTTGAAGGTGGACAACAAGGAGCTGGTTGATCGTGAATATGCTACCCCGCATCTGGAAACCCATCGTTTTGGGCTCGGGCGGCAGATATTTGCGCCGTTGCGAAAAGATTTATTAGGCGCGGAAGAAGGCGGCAGTTCTATTTTTACCTATGTGCACGAAAGTTGTCATGTGGTCTTTACAGATGATGCATAATCTGTAATTCATGACCCATGGTTGACGGTTCCCGACTATATCCGGTGATTGGAAATGGTTCATAGCATGTCGAAGAGAAACTGGAAGAGAGCGCCACTGGAGGTACTTCATGCCGGGCCGGTCATACCGGTGATGGTGATTAAACAGGTTGAACATGCCGTTCCCCTTGCACAAGCTCTTTGTAAAGGGGGGATCAGGGTTTTAGAAATCACCCTTCGCACTGAAGTTGCAGTTGAAGCCATCCGTAGAATCAGCCGAGAGGTTCCTGAGGCCATAGTCGGTGCAGGAACGGTCACCTCACCTCAAGACTTGGATGAAGTTACAGAGGCAGGTGCGGTTTTTGCCATTAGCCCCGGTCTGACCCCGAGCTTACTTGCTGCCGCTGTCCAGGGGCCCATTGCCTTGATTCCCGGTATTTCAACAGTTTCTGAAATGATGTTCGGTATGGAAATGGGGTATACGGATTTTAAATTTTTCCCTGCCGAGGCTGCGGGTGGAGTTCCAATGCTGAAGTCCATTGGCGGCCCCTTCCCCCAGATTACCTTCTGTCCCACCGGCGGGGTCTCTCCGGCAAATTATCATGAGTATCTTGCTCTTAATAATGTAGCATGTGTGGGTGGCTCATGGCTTGCGCCGTTGGATGCTGTCGAACAGGAGGATTGGCAGAAGGTGACTGCCTTGGCTCGTGAAGTCGTGACCGGATCGTTACAGTAATAAGAAACCGTGAGTCGCATGAAAAAATTACCGGAAAATAAAACAAAACTTGTCTGTACCATCGGCCCGGCCTCGGATTCGTACGAGATGATCGAGCGAATGATCGAAGCCGGGATGAACGTTGCCAGGCTGAATTTTTCCCATGGCGATTTTGCCGCCCACGGTGAAGTGATTGCAAAGATCAGGGCTGCTTCCGATAAAACCGGTAAACGGGTTGCCATCATGGCCGATCTTCCCGGGCCGAAGATGCGTATAGGCACCTTGGCGGAAGATCCCATCACCTTGGAGAAGGATACACAGTTTATATTGACGGCTGAGGAGAACATCGGCAGCAGGAATCGTGTCTCCATGACCATGAAACAGTTGCCCGGAGTCGTCAAAAAAGGTGATACGCTCTTTTTAAACGACGGCCTTATCCAACTGCGGGTCGAAGTCATTGATGGGGTTGATATCCACTGTATGGTTGTTGTCGGCGGCCGTCTTCGTTCGAGAAAGGGATTGAATATTCCCGGAATCGATTTGGGCATCAGCGCTTTCACCGAGCGCGACCGTGAATGTATGCAGTTTGCCCTGGAAAATGGTGTCGACGCGATCGGGCAGTCCTTTGTCAACTCTGCTCAGGACGTTGAAGATGTACGTTCGGCTGCAGCCGAAATGGGTTTTGATCCGTTTATCGTTGCTAAGATAGAGCGTGCAAGTGTTGAAGAAAAAATCGATGAAATCCTCGCGGTTACTGACGGAATCATGGTGGCAAGAGGGGATTTGGGAGTGGAGATTCCCATAGAAAAGATTGCCGTGACCCAAAAGTTTATCACTGCCCGGGCCAATTTTTTCGGCAGACCGGTAATTACCGCAACCCAGATGCTTGAATCGATGACCCATAACCGCAGGCCGACCAGGGCCGAGGCAACCGATGTGGCAAATGCCATATTGGACGGTACGGATTGCGTTATGCTTTCGGAAGAATCGGCCATGGGTGACTATCCGCTTGAATCCGTAGAGATGCTGGCAAAAATTGCCGCAGCCACGGAACCGCACCGCCGGCAGCGTCACTTTGAGTCCACATTGAAACCACAGGCGTCCATGTACATCCCCAATGCTGTTGACCTTATTGCAGTGAGTATAGAAAATATCCTTGCCAAGATCGATTCTTCGGCAGCCGTTCTCGCGCCAACAGCCAGTGGGGCAACGGCAAGAAGCTTGACCAGGTTCAGATTGCCGAAGTGGATTCTGGCGGTGAGTCGCTCTGAAAAAACATGTCGAGAATTAATGTTCTCCTATGGGGTTTTGCCGTTGTTGGAAGAGGAGCATCCGTCTGACTGGACCGCCTACGCCAGAGGTTGTGCAGAGACTTATGGTCTTGAGGGGAGTTGTATTATTCAGACAGAAGGGCCTTCACCGGACCATCCTGCGGCCAACCATAAGATGGAAATTATTGCACTCTCGTGAGAGTGGTTTTACACTATCTATCGAAAAACGTGAGCAATGTACAGATTTTATAAGAAAAACCTGTAAGGAGAGACGATGAGCGTACATCCGTTGGCAGGAAAGCTTGCCCCTAAAGC